>QKJM01000999.1 GCA_003249315.1 Archangium sp. | reverse complement strand
CATGGAGCGCCCCGTGGACTTCATCGAGTCCTTCGCCCTGCGCATCCCCGCGGGCGTCGTCGGCGAGCTGCTGGGACTTCCCGAGGAGTTGCACCCGCGCCTGAAGAAGTGGTCGGACCAGCTCGGCCAGTTCACCGGCATCGGCCCGGAGGACTACTCCCGACAGGAAGCGCTCCGCACCACCCTCGAGGAGATCCGCGGGCACTTCGAGAAGGTCATCGATGATCGCCGACACCACCCCGCGGACGACATGGTGACGGATCTGCTCAACGCGCGCGTGGAGGGCGAGGAGCTCACGCCCTTGGAGCTGATGGGCTTCCTCTTCGTGCTGCTCGTCGCGGGGCTGGAGACGACGATGATCCTCCTGTGCCACTGCGCGACGCACCTGCGCGACAACCCGGAGCTGATGGCCCGGCTGCGCGCGGACCCCTCGCTCATCCCCCGCTTCATCGAGGAGATGCTGCGCTACGAGTCGCCGGTACATGGGGTGATGCGGCTGGTCACCCAGGACGTGGAGCTCGGCGGCGTGCGCCTGGCCAAGGGCTCGCGGTTGCTGGTGCTGATGAACTCCATCAACCGCGACGAGGCGCAGTTCCCGGACGCGGACCGCTTCGACATGGACCGGCCCGGTCCGCAGAACCAGCCCTTCGGCCACGGCGCCCACTTCTGCCTGGGTGCCCCCCTGGCCAGGCTGGAGGCGCGCTACGCCCTGGAGGCCCTGCTCGCCCGCTGCTCCCGCTTCTCCGCGGGCGAGGGCCAGGTGGAGTGGAACAGCTCGCTGATCATCCGCGGGCCCCTGGTGCTCCCGCTCATCGCCCACCCCGCCTAGGAGGAGGCCTCGGCGCTCGCGACGTCCAGGGCCAGCTCGATCATCTCGTCGAAGGTCGTCTGGCGCTCATCCGAGGAGAGCCGCTCGCCGGTGCGGAGCTGATCCGACACGGTGAGCAGCGACAGCGCGCGAGCGCCGCACTCCGCGGCCACCCCGTAGAGCCCCGCCACCTCCATCTCGATGGCCAGGGTGCCCATCTTCTCGAAGGTGTCCAGCAGCGCCTCGTGCTGCGGGTGGTAGAAGAGATCCGACGAGAACACCGAGCCCACGCGCACCTTGCGGTCGCGCCGCTCGGCCGCCTCCACCGCCCGTCGCGCGAGCGTGAAGTCCGCCACCGCGGGGAAGTCGTGGTCCATGTACCTCAGGCGGTTCACCTTCGAGTCCGTCCCCGCCCCGAGCGCGATGATGATGTCCCTCAAGCCCACGTCCCGGCTCACCGCGCCGCAGCTCCCCACGCGGATGAGCACCCGGGCCCCGTAGGACTTGATCAGCTCGGTGGCGTAGATGGACAGGGACGGAATCCCCATTCCATGGCCCATCACGGAGATCTTCCGGCCCTGGAAGGTGCCGGTGTAACCGTACATGTTGCGCACCGAGTTGACCTCGCGCGCGGACTCCAGGAAGCGTTCGGCGATGTAGCGGGCCCGGAGAGGATCGCCGGGCATGAGCACCACCTCGGCGAAGTCGCCCTCGGCGGCGGAGATATGTGGTGTAGGCATGGCGGGGAGCTTAGCGCGCTCCGCTCCCCCGTGTAGAAAAGGGTGAGGGGGGAACCCGGGGGCCCCGACACCCTCACCCCGTCCCTCTCCCAGAGGGAGAGGGGTGTTTGCTACGCCACCGACTTGGAGGGCTCGGAGCCCATGTAGTCCTCGATCGGCGGGCACGAGCACACCAGCTTGCGGTCGCCCAGGGTGTTGTTCAGCCGCCCCACGGACGGCCAGAACTTGTGCACCAGGACCCAGGGTGCCGGGAAGACCGCCTTCTCACGCGAGTACGGCCGGTTCCACTCCGGCGCGCTCAGCACCCGCACCGTGTGCGGCGCGTTCTTGAGCACGTTGTTGTCCCGAGGCGCCCTGCCCTCCTCGATCTCCCGGATCTCCTCCCGGATGGCGATCATCGCCTCGCAGAAGCGATCCATTTCCGCCCTGGACTCGCTCTCCGTCGGTTCGATCATCAGCGTGCCGGCCACCGGGAAGGACACGGTGGGCGCATGGAAGCCGTAGTCCATCAGCCGCTTGGCCACGTCCTCCACCTCGATGCCCGCCGTCTTCTTCAGCGGCCGGAGGTCCACGATGCACTCGTGCGCCACCCGGCCCCGCTTGCCGCGGTAGAGCACCGGGAAGTGCGGCTGCAGCCGCTCCGCGACGTAGTTGGCGTTGAGGATGGCCATCTTCGTGGCCCGCGTCAGCCCCTCGGCCCCCATCATCGCGATGTACATCCAGGAGATGACCAGGATGCTGGCGCTGCCCCAGGGGGCCGCGGAGACGGCGCCGATGCCTTCGACTCCGCCCGTGGCGATCATCGAGTGCCCCGGCAGGAACTTCGCCAGGTGGCTGGCCACGCAGATGGGGCCCATGCCCGGGCCACCACCGCCGTGCGGGATGCAGAACGTCTTGTGCAGGTTGATGTGGCAGACGTCCGCGCCGATCTCGGCCGGCTTCGTCAGCCCCACCTGGGCGTTGAGGTTCGCCCCGTCCATGTACACCTGCCCGCCGCACTCATGCACCACGGAGCAGATCTCCCGGATCTCCTCCTCGAAGACGCCGTGCGTGGAGGGGTAGGTCACCATCAGGGCGGAGAGCTTCTCCCGGTGCTGCTCCGCCTTGGCGCGCAGATCGGCCACGTCGATGTTGCCGTTCTCGTCGCACTTGACGACCACCACCTGGTACCCGGCCATCACCGCCGAGGCCGGGTTGGTGCCATGCGCGGAGGACGGAATCAGACACACGTCCCGCTGCGCTTGGCCGCGGCTCTGCTGCCAGGCGCGGATGACGAGCAGGCCCGTCAGCTCTCCCTGGCTGCCCGCGTTGGGCTGCAGCGATACGCCCGCGAAGCCGGTGACCGTCGCCAGCATCTGCTCCAACTGCTCGAAGAGCATGCGGTAGCCACCCACCTGCGAGCTGGGCGCGAACGGATGCGGATTGCCGAACTGCGGCCACGTCACCGGGATCATCTCCGAGGTGGCGTTGAGCTTCATCGTGCAGGAGCCGAGCGGAATCATCGAGTGCGCGAGCGACAGATCCCTCGACTCGAGGCGGCGGATGTACCGCAGCATCTCCGTCTCGGAGTGGTAGCTGTTGAAGACGGAGTGGGTGAGGAACGCGCTGGTGCGCCACAGGGACTCGGGGAGGGCGCTGCGCAGGTCCTTCTCCAGGTCCTCCAGGGTGAACTCCAGCGGCTTGCCGCCGGTGAACACGGAGAGGATGGTCTCCACGTCGGCCGGGCGGGTCGTCTCGTCCAGGCTCAGCCCGATCGCTCGCTCGTCGATGCGCCGGAAGTTCATCCCCTTGGACTCGGCGGCCGCGAGGATGGCGCGGATGTGAGGGGGCGGGGCCTCCACCCGGAGCGTGTCGAAGAAGCTCTCGTAGATGGCGCCATAGCCCAGCTTCGTCAGCCCCCGGGACAGCAGCACGGTGAGACCGTGTACCCGCTCGGCGATGGCCTTCAGGCCCCGAGGCCCGTGGTACACCGCGTACATGCTGGCCATGATGGCCAGCAGCACCTGCGAGGTGCAGATGTTGCTGGTGGCCTTCTCACGGCGGATGTGCTGCTCGCGCGTCTGCAGCGCCATGCGCAGCGCCGGCCGGCCCTCCGAGTCCGTGGACACGCCGATGATGCGGCCCGGCATGAGGCGGGTGTAGGCGCTCTTCGTGGCGAAGAAGGCCGCGTGCGGGCCGCCGTAGCCCATGGGGACGCCGAAGCGCTGGGCGCTGCCCACCGCGATGTCCGCGCCGAACTCCCCCGGAGGGGTGAGCATCGTCAGGGCCAGAAGATCCGCCGCGACGATGAAGAGGGCTCCGGCCTCGTGGACCTTCTCCCCGAAGGCCCGGTAGTCGTACACCACGCCATCCGTGGCCGGGTACTGCACCAGCGCGCCGAAGTACTTCTTCGCCGTCAGGTCCACCGTGCGGTGGTCGCCCACCACCACCTCCACGCCCAGCGGCCAGGCGCGGGTGCGCACCACGTCGAGCGTCTGCGGGTGGCAGGTGTCCGAGACGAAGAAGGCCCCGCCCCGTCCATCGCCCTTCGTGTGCAACGCCAGGGCCATGGCCTCCGCCGCGGCCGTCCCCTCGTCGAGCATGGAGGCATTGGCCACTTCCAGCCCGGTGAACTCCATCACCATCGTCTGGAAGTTGAGCAGCGCCTCCAGCCGCCCCTGGGAGATCTCCGCCTGGTAGGGCGTGTACTGGGTGTACCAGCCCGGATTCTGCAGGATGTTGCGCAGCACCACCGGCGGCGTGTGGGTGCCGTAGTAGCCCATCCCGATATAAGACTGGAAGAGCTGGTTCTTCGCCGCCATGGCTTCCAGCGTCGCGAGCGCCTCGTGCTCGTCACGGGCGGCCGCCATCTTCAGCGGCTCCTTCGAGCGAATGGCCGGTGGCACCGTCTGGTCGATGAGCTCGTCGAGCGAGCCCACTCCCAGGGTCTTCAGCATCCCCTGCAGTTCGCTCTCATCCGGCCCGATGTGACGGTCGGCAAACGATTCCTGGTATTTCCAGTTCAAGGTCATGGTTCGAGCACTCGCGGTGCGGGTGTAACGAAAGGCCGTGAGTAACAACCGGGCCGCGCGCGTTCAGCCCGGGTGCGCGTCACTCTCCTCCCTCGCGCAGAAGCGCCTCGTACTGGGCGGCAGACAGCAGCCCGTCCGTCTGCTTGCTGTCCGCGAGCTCGATCTCGATGAGCCACCCATCCCCGTAGGGGTCCATGTTGATCAGATCGGGGCTCTCCACCAGCGCCGCGTTCACCTTCACCACCTTGCCGGCGAGCGGAGCGAAGATCTCGGACACGGCCTTGACGGACTCGAGGGTGCCGAACTCGTCGGAAGCCCCGAAGGAGTCACCCTCCTTGGGAAGCTCCACGTACACCACGTCCCCCAGTTGCTGCTGGGCGAAGTCGGTGACGCCCACCATCGCGGAGCTGCCACTCACACGAACCCACTCGTGCTCCTTCGTGTACTTGAGATCGCTGGGAACGTTCGCCATGTGCGTACTCCTTCGCTGCGGATGATTTGGGGTGGGAATACTTCAGGACTTCTTCCAGAAAGGCGTCTTCACGACGACGGCGGGCACCGCGCGTCTGCGGATCTCCACCTCGAAGGTGGAGCCCTCGGCCGCCAGCGCGATAGGCACATAGCCCATACCGATGGGCCTCTTCACCGAGGGGCCCATGGTGCCGCTCGTCACCTCACCTACCCGCTGGCCCTCGTGGAGGAGCGGGTAGCCGTGGCGGGGAATGCCGCTGCCGGTCAGCTCGAAGCCCACCAGCTTGCGCTTCACGCCCTCGTTCTTCTGCCGGAGCAGCGCGTCACGGCCGATGAAGCCGCCGGGCTTGTCGAACTTGCAGATCCACCCCAGCCCGGCCTCCAGCGGGGTGTGGGTGTCGTCGATGTCGTTGCCATAGAGGGGGTACTTCACCTCGGTGCGGAGGCTGTCGCGGGCGCCCAGGCCGCAGGGCTTCACGCCCTCCGCCTGCCCCTCTTGGAGCAGGGTGTCCCATAGCTTCTCCGCCTGCTGGGGCGGGCAGTACAGCTCGAAGCCGTCCTCGCCGGTGTAGCCTGTGCGGGAGATGATGCAGGGCACGCCGGCCACCGGGCCCTCCGAGAAGCGGTAGGTGCCGATCGTGGAGAGCTCCACCGGGGTGAGCCGCTGCACCAGGCCGGCGGCCTTGGGGCCCTGCACGGCGATCTGCGCGAAGTCGTCGCTGCGATCCACCGGCTTCACCCCCTCGGCGCGGGCCTGCATCCAGGCGAAGTCCTTGTCCTTGTTGGCCGCGTTCACCACGATGAGGATGCGCTCGGGCGAGAAGCGGTAGGCGACCACGTCGTCCACGAAGCCGCCCTCGTCGTTGAGCAGGCCGGCGTAGACGGCCTGGCCGTCCGCGCACCGGGAGAGATCGTTGGTGATCAACGCGTTGGCACTCTCGAGGGCTCCGGGGCCGGTGAACTCGATCTCGCCCATATGGGACACGTCGAAGAGGCCGACGGCGGTGCGAACAGCCTCGTGCTCAGCGATGACCGAGCTGTACTGCACCGGCATGTCCCAACCAGCGAACTCGACCATCCGACCTCCCAACCTGCGATGGGCCTCGTTGAGGGGCGTACGCCGGGCAGCCATGGTCTTCTCCTGGGCAGGGGGTGGAAAGCGCGCGGACTATAGCCGCGCACTTCGATCGATCAAGGCTCTCGGGGATGGGAGTGGAACGTTCTAGACTGTGTGCGTCATGAAGATTCGTAATCGCTTGAATCCGTCCAACCCGTGCTTCTCGTTCGAGTTCTTCCCTCCAAAGGATGAGGCGGGCACGGCCCGGCTGTTCAAGACGCTGGAGGAGTTGGCCCCGCTGGAGCCCGGGTTCGTGTCCGTCACCTACGGAGCGGGAGGGAGCACCCGGGACCGGACGGTGGAGCTGGTCTCCCGCATCAAGAGGGAGACGCACATCGAGACCGTGGCCCACCTCACCTGCGGGGGACACTCGCGGGACGAGCTGCGCGAGGTGTTGAAGCGGCTGGAGGAAGCCGGCATCCAGAACGTGCTGGCGCTGCGAGGGGATCCGCCCAAGGGGCAGAGCCACTTCGAGCCGACCGCCGACGGTTTTCGTCATGCCTACGAGCTGGTGCGCTTCATCCAGCAGGAGGAATTCAGCTTCTGCCTGGGCGGGGCGTGCTATCCGGAGGGGCATGTGGAGACCCCCTCGCGAGACGAAGACCTGCAGTACCTGAAGCAGAAGGTGGACGAGGGGCTGGACTTCGTCATCACCCAGCTCTTCTTCGACAACGCCTTCTACTTCGACTTCGTGGAGCGGGCGCGCCGCATCGGAATCAACGTGCCCATCGTCCCTGGAATCATGCCCATCACCAACTACGAGCAGCTCCAACGATTCACCCGGATGTGCGGGGCCACCGTGCCCATGAGACTGGCGCTCCAACTGGAGCGCGTGAAGGACGACCCGGAGGCGGTGATGCAGCTCGGGGTGGCGCACGCCACGGTGCAGAGCATGGAGCTGCTGGCGCGTGGCGTGCCGGGCATCCACTTCTACACGCTCAACAAGTCCCCGGCGACGCGGATGATCGTGGGCGCTCTGAGGGCCCGGACATGAGCGGCCCCGGACTGAACGTTCCACTGGATGATCCACGCCTGCCGGCCCTGAAGCTGGTGCGCCCACCGGCCTTCCTGCTGCTGTGCGTGGGCATCCTCAACATCATCATCTGCCTGGTGGTGCTCGCGGCCATGGTCTTCGGCATCCAGGTGCTGCCGACGACGCCCGAGGCGGCCGCCGCCCAGCAGGAGGCGACGACGTGGCCGATGCTGCTCACCGCGCTCGGAGCCATCGTGTCCGGACTGCTGACCGTCTGGGGCGCGATGAGCGCCTTCAACCTGCGAAGCTGGGGACTGGTGGTGGTGGGCGCCGTCACCGCCATCTTCCCCCTCACCCCCACCTGCTGCCTGGGCCTGCCCTTCGCGGCCTGGATGCTGTGGGTGCTGAGCATGCCCGAGGTGAAGAAACACTTCTCCTGAGCGAGGGCAGCCCCCCCCTGCCCCGGTCCCATCCCCTCCGGAGGCCGTCCGTGGAGCGGTTTACACGTGAACGCGGCGCGCCTTCCTGCGGCCCCCCTTTCGTGCGAGCCTCCGGGGACTGACCCGTAGGCGCCCGAAGGGAGCTCTCCCCCCATGCAACACGACTACGCCGACATCAACGGAATCCGAATACACTACGTGACGCACGGTGCAGGTGAACCCATCCTCCTGATCCACGGCTTTCCCGAGTACTGGGGCGTGTGGAAACAGGTCATGGCCGAGCTGGGGAGGGATCATCTGGTCATCGCACCGGATCTCCGCGGGTACAACCTCAGCTCGAAGCCGGAGGGTGTGGAGCACTACCGGATCGGAAACCTGGTGGAGGACGTGCGCGGGCTGATAGAGCACCTGGGCCTGAAGAAGCTGACCATCGTCAGCCAGGACTGGGGGGCGCTCGTGGGCTGGGTCTTCGCGCTCCACCATCCGGAGTACGTACACCGCTTCGTCACCATCAACATCACGCACCCCGCCCTGTTCAACCGGGACCTGAGGGAGAACCCGCGGCAGCAGCAGGCGAGCCAGTACATGCTGCTCTTCCGCAGCTCGCAGGGAGAAGGGTTCGTGACGGCCAACGACTTCACGTTCCCGAAGCAGGCCATCTTCTCCGAGGTGCGGGAGCACGGCGCGCGGCTGACGGATGAGGACATCGCCGAGTGGATCGGCGCCTGGAAGCAACCGGGCGCCATCACCGCGGGACTCAACTACTACCGGGCGGCACGAATGGGCCCTCCGGATGGCCAGGGAGACCCGGGAGGGAGCAACCTCCTGGAAGGCCTGGAGCCGACGCGGTGGGTGACCCGCTTCCCCGTGCTCTTCATCCACGGGGAGAAGGATCCCTTCCTGCTGCCGGACGGCCAGCGGGGGCTGGAGGAGCTGGCGCCCGACCTCACCATCAAGCGCATCCCGGACGCCTACCACACCGTCTGTCTGGAGAAGCCCGCGCTGGTCAGCCGGTACGTCCGTGAGTTCGTGAACCGGGACTGACCTCGACGCCGGGGGCCTGGAAGAGTGGACCCCCGGCGACGACTCGGGAGCCGTGGCTCCCTCACCCCTCCCCTCCCTCGGGGAGAGGGGCCATTACTCGCCCTTCGCCGCCTTCAGCGTGTTGCGCATCAACATGGCGATCGTCATCGGGCCCACTCCTCCCGGCACCGGCGTGATGAACGAGGCCCGATCCTTCGCCGCCGCGAACTCCACATCCCCCTTCAGCTTCCCGTCCGGCATCCGGTTCATCCCCACGTCGATCACCACCGCCCCGGGTTTGATCCACTCCCCCTTGATCAACTCCGGCACCCCCACCGCCGCCACCAGGATGTCCGCCATCCCCACCTCGAACGGCAGATCGCTCTTGCGGTGACACACCGTCACCGTCGCGTTCGCCTGCAGCAGCATCAGCGCCATCGGCTTGCCAACGATGTTGCTGCGCCCCACCACCACCGCCCGCTTGCCCTCCGGGCTCACCCCCACCTCCTCCAGCATCCGCATCACCCCCCACGGCGTACACGGCACCAACCCCGGCTTGCCCAACGACAGCTTCCCCGCATTCGTCGGGTGGAAGCCGTCCACGTCCTTCTCCGGCTTCACCGCCGAGATGACCCGCTCCGCGTCGATGTGCTTCGGCAGCGGGAGCTGCACCAGGATTCCATGCACCGCCGGATCGTCATTCAGCCGACCCACCAGCGCCAACAGCTCGTCCTGGGTGATGCTCGCGTCCACGTGGTGCTCCCACGAGTTGAAGCCCACCTCGGCCGCAGCCTTCTTCTTCCCCGTCACGTAGACCTTCGAGGCCGGATCCTCCCCCACCCTCACCACCGCCAGGCCCGGGACGAAGCCCCGCTCCGCCTGGAGCTTCTCCACTTCCGCCTTCACCTCCGCCCTCACCCGCGCCGCGATCGCTTTTCCGTCAATCAACTGGGCCATAGCGTGCCGGACTCTATGCGAAACTCCTCCCCGTCAAGGGAGTGAAGCGCACGTGGCACCCGGAAAAGTTCTCGGAGCGATGCTCGGACTCGCTCTCGGCCTCATCATCGGAGGGCCCCTGCCCATCATCCTGCTGACCCTCGTCGGCACCGTGCTCGGCCACCACGTCGATGGGCTGAACGTCCTCCCTTCCGAGGTCCCCCCCGGAGAGCCCCTCTCCCGCGACTCCCTTGACGCGTCCGCCCAGCAACACTTCGCCCGCCACCTGTGCGCCCTCTTCCTCGAGGTCGCCCGCGCCGACGGAGAAGTCATCCGCGACGAGGTGCGCGTGGTCCGCGAGTACTTCGCCGAGGAGCTGCGCTACGGCCCCGAGTCCCTGGAGCTCGTCCGCCGCCTCCTCAAGGAATTCCTCGAGCGGCCCCCCTCCGCCGACAAGGCCGCCGCCGCCTGCCGCGACGAGATGAAGATCTCCGAGCGCCTGCTCCTCCTCGACGCCCTCTACGAGCTCGCCCTCGTCGACGGCCAGCTCCACCGAGCCGAGAAGGACACCCTGCGCCGTCTCGCCCTCGCGCTCGGCCTCTCCGAGGAGGAGCTCCGCTCCGTCGCCTCCCGCCACTCCGAGGATGACGGGGAGAGACACTACGCCCGACTCGGACTCACCCCCGAGGCCAGTGACGCCGACCTCAAGCGCGCCTGGCGCCAGCTCGCCGCCACCCACCACCCCGATCGCGTCGCCCACCTCGGCCCCGGCGCCGCCGAACAAGCCTCTCGCCGCTTCCAGGAGATCCGGGAGGCCTACGACGAGATCCGCCGCCTGCGCGGCCTGTGAGCCCGGGGCTTAGCCCTTCACGTCCGGGTTGATGGCGTAGGTGCCCGTCACCTGGGCCTCGCCGAGCACGTGTCCACGGATGGCGTCACGCACGACCATACCCGTGAAGCTGTCCCCCACCGGACAACGCTCCACGTCCAGCGCGTAGAGGGTGAAGTGGTAGTGGTGCAGCCGCGAGTCGTTCCACGGCGGATACGGGCCGTCATAGCCGAAGTACGTCCCGCGCATGCTGTTGTCCCCCTCGAACCACGCGGTGTAGTCGTTGAGCCCCTGACGGGTATTCCGGGGGCCATGGGGACCGGGCTTTCCTTGGGGCGTTACCCCTCGGGAGAACTCCCCCTCCGCGATGGAGGCCGGCTCGGGCGCCAGATCCACCAGCACCCAGTGGAAGAAGTCCACTCGCGGCTGGTCCTCGGGCACCGTGAGACCCTCCTGGTTCACGTCTTCCGGGTCGCTCGGCACGTCCGAGTCGTGACAGATGAGCACCAGCGACTTCGTCCCCGCGGGCAGATCGCTCCAGGCGAGCGGCGGGTTGAGGTTGTCCGTGAAACCGCTATGCGACTTCGGATCATGCTTCCCTAATGCGTACTTCTCGGGAATGCGCTTGCCATCCTCGAACCCGGGGCTCCACAGCTTCATCACTCCTCCTTCGTGAGGGCTGCTCTACAAGGAGTCCGACTCTACCTGTTCGGCCCATGGCGGGTGGGAGAACGATCCGAAGAAAGCACTGGCTTTCATTGCAAATGACAACAAAAGCCAGCCCTTGTGCTCAGGAGACAAAACCGAGCCGCACGGCCCCCACCGACACGAGCCAGAGCAGGAGCGCCATCACGAACAGGAGGAAGTCCCGCCGCCGCGTGCCACTGCCCTCATAGCGACGGGGCCTCGTCCGCGCCTCCAGCACGTGGGCCCCACCCAGCCCGAGGCTGAACATCACCAGCACCAACCAGGAGCGGAGCAGCCCAGACTGGCTCCCCTGTCTCAAGTCCTCGCAGAGGACTCGGAAGCGAGGGTTCGTCTCGCGCGCCTCCACCGGCCGGGCCTGCCAGGACCGCGCCAGGGTGGAGAGCCGCGAAGGCTGAAGTCCAGGCGAGGGCACCGGTGGCATCGAGACGAGTGCCACACCCATCTTCACCTCGCAGCCCACCAGGCGCGAAAGCTGGAGACCGAGCACCGACTCCCCCCGCTCACCGGTCGCCGCGGAGGACTCGGGGGAGAGCTCCACCGCCTCGGCCAGCACGGAGGCCGGCAGCCCCGGGTTGGACAGCACCAGATCAGCGGCCGGGCGTCCGCCCTGGATGGCGAGTCCCACCGGGCCCCGGATGCCCTCCGTCCATGCGGCGGGCAGGGCCGCGACGACGATGAGGACCAGCAGGCCCACCGTGCCCACGACCGGCCCGCCCAGGCTCGGAGCATCCGCCTCGTTGAGCGCCACGCCGAAGGCCGCGCCCAGCAGGGTCCACCACCCCACCATGACGCCCAGGGCCTGCCAGTCCCAGCCTCCACCCGCCACCTGCGGGAGCGTGCCGAGCGCCAGGCTGGCCAGCAGGGCCGTGGCTCCAGCGAGCAGCCCGGACAGCGCGCCATGGAGCACGTTGGAGCCCAATGAGTGCGCCTGGAAGGCGCGCGCGTGCAGCCTCCAGGCGAGCACCGCGCCCACCGGGAGGAAGGTGGCCACGCTGATGAAGAAGGGGCGCAGCAGGCCGGCGATGCGGTCGCCCACCAGGTTCTCGCAAGCGCCCGCCAGGAAGACGAACGCAAAGGAGCCCATGCGGCGGAGCAGGAGTCGCAGGCGGTGGCGGGCACCGTCCCGGGAGGTGCCCTCTTCCGGAGTTGGCGCCACCTCGCCGCG
>QKJM01000864.1 GCA_003249315.1 Archangium sp. | reverse complement strand
GATCCGGATCTGGATCAGGTGAGGGCGTCGCACAAGGTGAACGCGGACCGGGTCGAGCTGCACACCGGGCGCTACTGCGAGGCTCGCAACGAGCGGGAGCGGTCGCGGGAGCTGAGCCGCATCGTCGACGCGGCGAAGGCGGCGGCGCGGCTGGGCATGGGGGTGGCCGCGGGCCACGGACTCAACTACGACACCGTGCAGCCCATCGCGCGCATCGAGGAGATCGAAGAGCTGAACATCGGGCACGCCATCGTCGCGAGGGCGGTGCTGGTGGGCTTCGAGCGGGCGGTGCGGGAGATGTTGGAGCTGATGCGCAACCCGGGGTAGGGCGCCATGGCACTGCTCGGCCTGGGGATGGACATCTGCTCGGTGGCGCGCATCCAGCGGATACTGGATGGACCGCGCGGCGAACGCTTCCTGGCGAGGGTGTACACGGACGCCGAGAGGGCGCTGTGTGAGGCCCGGGCGGATGCGGCGAGCGCCTACGCGGCGCGCTTCGCTGCGAAGGAGGCCATGGTGAAGGCCCTGGGGGCGCCGCCGGGCCTGCGCTGGCTGGACATGGAGGTGGTGCGCGCTGGCGGTCCTCCGCGCTTCCGCTTCTCCGGGGTGGCCCTGGAGGAGATGGAGAAGCGGCGCGCCGAGGCCTTCCTGGCCATCACCCATGATGCGGGGGTGGCCGCCGCGACGGTGGTGTTGCAGGAAAGGAGCTGAGCCATGCGCCGTGCCCTCACCGCCGCGAGGATGCGGGCGGCCGATCAGGCCGCCGAGTCCCGCTACGGCATGCCGTCCCCGCTGTTGATGGAGAACGCCGGCCGGGCGCTGGCGGAGGCCGCGCGCGAGCAGGGGGGCGCGAATGGTCGGTACGTGGTGGTGTGCGGGCCGGGCAACAACGGGGGCGACGGGCTGGTGGCGGCGCGCTTCCTCCATGCGAGCGGCGTCCTGGTTCGGGTGGTGCTGGTGGGGGACAGGGCCAGGCTGACGTCGGAGGCCCGGCGCAACCTGCTCGCGCTGGAGCCCTACGGGGTGAGGCCTCGGCCGCTGGAGTCCGTGCCGGAGCCGGGCCCGGGGGACGTGGTGGTGGACTGCCTCTTCGGCACGGGGCTGACGCGCGCCCCCGCGGGGGAGTTCGCGGAGGCCATCATCCACATGGCTCGGTGGCGAGAGGCGGGGGCCCGGGTGGTGGCGGCGGACGTGCCCTCCGGCTTGCACTCGGACACGGGGGAGCCCTTCATCCCGTGCGTGGAGGCGGACGTCACCGTCAGCTTCGGCTTCCTCAAGCAGGGGCAGGTGCTGGAGCCCGGCGCGTCGCTGTGTGGCGAGCTGCGGTGCGCGGACATTGGTATTCCCCCCCAGGCCGCGGAGGCGCACCCGGGCGCGGATGTGTTGCTCGTCGAGGAGGCGGATGCGCGGGCCGCCCTCCACCCGCGTCGCTCGGACACGCACAAGGGGACGTACGGGCACGTGCTGGTGGTGTCCGGCAGCCGCGGCAAGTCCGGCGCGGCGGCCTTGGTGGCCATGGGCGCGCTGCGAGGTGGAGCGGGGCTCGTCACCGTGGCCACCCGCTCCGAGGTGCTGGAGGCGGTGCTCGGCCACACGCCCGAGGTGATGGGCTGGCCCCTGGAGGCGCGGGGGCCGCTGGGCCTGGCGGATCTGGAGCCGCTGCTGGCCGCGGCGGAGCAGAAGGACGTGCTGGTGGTGGGCCCGGGCATCCCTCGTGGAGACGAGACGGCCGCGCTACTCGGCGAGCTATTCTCGCGCGTGGAGGTGCCCACCGTGCTGGACGCGGACGCGATCAACGCCCTTGCTTCGGATCCGGGCGTGCTGCGCCGCGCGAAGGGGCCGCTGATCCTCACGCCGCACCCGGGAGAGATGGCGCGGCTCACCGGCCTGTCCTCGAAGGAGCTTCAGCGACGCCGGTTGGAGGTGGCTCGGGACTTCGCGACGCGGTACGGGGTGACGTTGGTGCTCAAGGGAGCTCGTACGCTCACCGCCGTCCCGGACGGCACCGTGTACGTCAACCCCACGGGCAACCCGGGAATGGCCACCGGAGGATCGGGGGACGTGCTGAGCGGCGTCCTGGGGGCGCTGCTGGGGCAGGGACTGAAGCCGGCCGAAGCGGCCTGGGTGGGGGTCTACGCCCACGGCCTTGCGGGTGACCTGATGGCGGCCTCGCGCGGGAGGATGGGACTGGTGGCGACGGATCTGGTGCAGGGGCTCTGCTCGGTGTGGACGAGGTGGAACCGATGAGCGCGCCGACGACGAGCCGCACGGTGCGCTCGGACTCGCCCGAGGAGACGCACCGCCTGGGCGTCCGGCTGGGGCGGCTCCTGCGGCCGGGGGACTTCATCGGGCTGGTAGGGGACCTGGGCGCGGGGAAGACCCACCTGGTCCGTGGGGTGGCCGAGGGCGCCGAGGTGGCCCGCTCGGAGGTGGCCAGCCCGACCTTCGCCATCGTCTACCCCTACCGGGGACGGCTGCCGCTGTACCACGCGGACCTCTACCGGCTGGCGGACTACGACGAGCTCTACGCCACCGGCTTCATGGATCTGCCCGGCGGGGACGGGGCGGTGCTGGTGGAGTGGCTGGACAGGATTCCGGAGGCGGCCCCTCGCGAGTACCTGCGCATCACCCTTCGCTACCTGGACGAGTCGGCGCGCGAGCTGGTGGCCGAGGCCTTCGGCGCGAGGCACTCCCAGCTCCTCTCCGACTGGTTGGAGTGAGCCGCCTAGAGCTTCGGCGCCAGCTCCTCCAGCCGCCACCGGTAGAGGACGAGCCGCGGATCCACCCCGACGACGTCCTCCTCGTCGATGGGGTGCCAGTGGTCCTCGCCCGAGAGCTGCTCGCTGGCCAGGACGAACTGCTCGAGCTGGGTTCCCGCCCTGGGCGGCCCGGCGAACGGCCGGTGCGGCCGGTGGCCCGTCTCCGGCGAGGTGTCCGAGAAGAAGAGCGTCCGGTTGCGCCGTGTCGCGACCATCAAGTCCCCGTCGGTGACGAGGAAGTTCATCGACGAGCGAGTCTGTCCCGGCTGGTCGGTGATCGCCGACACCAACCCCATCGTCTCGGCGAGCGCGCTGGCTACCTGCTCCACGCTGCCCTTCTGCTCGAGCGGCAGGCGCTCCGCGAGCCGGGTGAGGAAGAGATAGAAGCAGCGCTCGGAGTCCGTGGTGCCCTGGATGAGGGCCCGTAGATCCGGACGGATGAGCGACTCCAGCTCGGCCTGGTGCGCGGCGAAGTTCTTCAGCGTCCCGTTGTGGACGAAGCACCAGTGCCC
>QKJM01000255.1 GCA_003249315.1 Archangium sp. | reverse complement strand
CCACCTCCCGGGAGAACCAGTCCCCATGGTTCGCCGCCTTCTCCAGTGCCGGAAGCGCCTCGCGCCCCCCCAGCCGTGTCAGGGCGTACACGTAGGCCTGCCGCACCGTCACGTCTGGCTCGGACACCATCGCCGCCAGCGGCTTCACCGCTGACACCAGCCGCATCCGCGCCAGCGCATCCCCCGCGTGCATCCGGACGATGGCCTGAATCCGCGGATCCTCGTGCTTGAAGCCGAGCTGCTTCATCAGTGCCCCCTCCGCCCGCCGCTCCCTCAGGTCACCCAGGAGCTGCGCCGACTTGAAGGCATAGCTCGCCGGGTTGATGCCGTTCTCCCTGGCCCAGCTCGCCAGCTCCTTGTCCCTGCCCTCCAGCGCCGCCAGCAGC
Source organism: Archangium sp. (assembly GCA_003249315.1). Classification (GTDB taxonomy): domain Bacteria; phylum Myxococcota; class Myxococcia; order Myxococcales; family Myxococcaceae; genus QKJM01. The sequence continues at coordinate 2,888 of QKJM01000255.1, read as the reverse complement.
GCCTGCGCCGCGGGGGCTCCCACCTGGAAGAGGGAGAAGGAGCTCTCCACGTAGAAGGACACGCCTCGACGTTCCTTCGTCAGCATCTTCATCAGCGCCGGCACCGCCCGCGCGTCACCGATGAGCCCCAGCGCCTGAATGGCCTTCTTGTTCAGGAAGGGCTCCTGCCCCTCGTCCATGGCCATCTGGATGAGTGGTTCCACGGCCTCTTTCGAGCGCATCCTCCCCAGGGCCTCCACCGCCTCTACCCGGGTGATGGCGTTGCGCGACCTCAGCAGCTTCAGCAGTACCGGCACGGCCCGCTCGTCTCCAATCTCCCCCAGCGCCGAGGCCAGCTCCTTGTTCATCAGGTGCGCCCCGGAGTCCGATGCCTCCAGGTCCACCGCGTTCATCAGCGGCTCCACCGACGCGGGGCGCCTCATGTCCCTCAGCAGCCGCGCCAGTGCCGCCTTCGTCTCCGGCTTCCTCTCCTCCGCCAGCCGCCGGTGCAGCATGGGCAGGAAGGACTCCCCGAGGTACTCGGAGGTGCGGAGCTGCTCCACCACCCTCACCTTCTCCTGGGCCCGTCGGGCTTTTCCCAGCGCCTCCTCCCAGTAGGCCGGGGTGCTGGGGTCCTCCTTGCAGCCGGTGACGAGGAGCAGGAGGGCGGCGAGTGCGAGGCTCGACGCGGCGGGCAGGCGGGACATGCGGGACATGCGGCCTCCTTCGGGATGACGGGTTTCGGTTGTCTTCCGTCGTAAACCCCCCCTGACGAACGGTGCAAACCGACCCGGGAGATTGGAGTACGCTGGTCAACGTCATGCCCGCGGATTCCCAATCCTCCTCTCGGCCTCATGTCCTGCGTCGGAAGTACCTGCTCGATGCCGGGTTCCAGCTCAAGTACATCCTCCGTCTCTCGCTCCTGGGCGCGGGCGGGGTCGCCCTCGTCGGGGGGCTGGCCTGGCGGGTCCACACGGACGCCGTGGAGCCGGGTGCCAGCGGGCTGACGTTGCTGCTGCTCACCGGGCTGGGGGCGCTGGGCTTCGCCCTGGTGCTGGGCCTCTTCGGGCTCGTCCTCACCCACCGCGTGGCTGGACCCGTCCATGTGATGAGCCTCTACATGGCCGCGCTCGCCGCCGGCCGCTACCCGCGCCTTCGTCCCCTGCGGAGGAAGGACGAATTGCGCGGCTTCTTCGATCGTTTCAGTGATGCGGTGGACCGCATCCGCGAGCGCGAAGCCGAGGAGGCCCGGCTGCTCTCCGAGGCCATCTCCACCCTGCGGCCCCTGGCGACCACCGCCGAGGCGAAAGATGCGATCGCGCTCCTCTCTTCCCTCCAAACCCGCAAGCGTCAAGCCGTCGAGGGCTCCTCTTCTGGAGCCCTCAAGTCCGTGGCCTGACCTCAGAAGGATTCTCTCCTCATGGAACGCCCTCGCATCGTCTTCATGGGCACGCCCGAGTTCGCCGTGCCCTCCCTCAAAGCCCTCTTCGACATAGGAGAGGTGGTGGCCGTCGTCACCCAGCCGGACAAGCCCAAGGGGCGAGGCCAGTCGCTCGCCATCTCCCCGGTGAAGGCCTGCGCCCTCGAGCGCGGTGTGCCCGTGCTCCAGCCGGTGAAGCTGCGCACGCCCCCTTTCTCCGAGGAGCTGCGTCAGTACGCTCCGGATGTCTGCGTGGTGACGGCCTACGGAAGAATCCTGCCGAAGGACCTGCTGGAGCTGCCGCGCAAGGGCTGCGTCAACGTGCATGCTTCGCTGCTGCCGCGCTTCCGTGGCGCCGCTCCCATCCAGTGGGCCATCGCCCATGGAGACGCGGAGACGGGGGTGTCGCTGATGGTGATGGACGAGGGTCTGGACACCGGCCCGGTGCTGGCGGAGAAGCGCCTGCCCATCGCCCCCGACGAGACGAGCGCCACCCTGCACGAAAAGCTCTCCGGGCTGGGTGGAGAGCTGCTGCGCGAAAGCCTCCCGGCCTACCTTCGGGACGAGCTGCGGCCGGTGCCACAGCCCTCGGAGGGCGTGGTGCTGGCTCCCATCATCAAGAAGGAGGAGGGGCGGCTGGACTTCACCCGGCCCGCGGTGGAGCTGGAGCGACGTCTGCGCGCCTTCACGCCCTGGCCAGGGGCCTTCACCACCCTGGAGGGCAAGTTGTTCAAGGTACACCGGGCACAGGTGGGGGAGGGGCGAGGTGAGCCGGGGACGGTGCTGTCCTCGGGGCCACAGGGGCTGGAGGTGGCGTGTGGTGAGGGCTCGCTGGTGCTGCTGGAGGTGCAGTCCGAGGGCAAGCGGGTGATGGGGGCCGGGGAGTTCCTCTCCGGTCGCAAGCTGGCGCCGGGCAGCCGGCCCTTCGGAGGAGAGGAAGGGTGAGAGGGGAAGGGATGAACGCACGCGCCATTGCCATTCAGGTGCTCGGACGTGTCCGGGCCACGGACGCCTACCTCAACGTGGTCCTCGACACGGTGCTCTCCGAGTCACCGCCGAAGGATCCTCGCGACGCGGGTCTGGTGACCGAGCTGTGCTACGGCGCCACCCGCCGCCAGCTCGCGCTGGACTACGCCATCACCCGCTTCGCCGACCGCAAGGTGGCGTCGATGGAGGATCGCGTGCTGGCCGCGCTCCGCATCGGCGCCTACCAGCTCTTCTACACCCGGATTCCCGCCCGCGCGGCGGTGGCGGAGACGGTGCAGGCCCTCAAGGACGTGGGCGTGGCGCGGGCGGCGGGCTTCGCCAACGCCATCCTGCGCAAGCTCGCCTCGCTGCCCTCTCAGCCGCTGCCTCCGGAGGGCTCGCTGGTGGAGTACCTCTCCGTGCGCGAGAGCCATCCTCAATGGCTGGTGAAGCGCTGGCTGCAGCAGTTCGGCCGCGAGCGCGCCGAGGCCATGCTGGTGGCCAACAACCAGACGCCCCAGGT
>QKJM01000694.1 GCA_003249315.1 Archangium sp. | reverse complement strand
ACCACACCCGCCCGGGCCGACAGCTCCTGCGCCGCCCCGGCGATGGCCACTGCGCGCTCCGAGCGGCCCTCGGCGGCCTCCACGGCGGCCAGACCCATGAGCGCTAGCCCCGTACCCCTCGGGCTTCCCACTTCCTCGTAGGTGCGCACCGCCGCACGGAAGGACGACCGCGCGTCCTCCGGGTCGTCGGCAGCCAGGGCCGCCCACCCCATCTCGTAGTGGAGTCGGGCGATCTCCGGGCGATCGCCCACCGTCTCGAAGGCAGCCAGGGCCTCGCGGAACGTCGACACGGCACCGGCGTGGTCTCCCCTGGCGAACGTCATCTGGGCCAGGAAGCTCAGGGCCAGGCCGCTCCCTTCGTAATCCTCGATGCGGATCTGGATCCGTCGGGCCTTTTGGACGAGGTCCCAGCCCCCTTCCGCATCACCACCGAGAAAGACCTCCATGCCCTTCAGGGACAAGGCCAGCGCGTGCAGGAACTCGTCGTTGGTGCCTTCAGATCGGGTGACGGACTCCTGCAGGGCCCGCCCCGCTTCCTCCATCTGCCCAAGGCTCATCTGGATGTATCCCTGATGCAGGGCGGCCTCGGCGGCCATCACGTCGTCGGCCAGGGACAGGGCATCCTCATAGGCCCGGTTGGCGGCCTCCAACGCCGCGTCCCAATCACCCGTGCTGCCCTTCATCATGGCGGCGGTGATGCCCGACAGGGTCCGGCCCCGGCTGGGAGCCGCGCCCGCCGCGTGGGGAAGGAAGTTGTCCACCAGGTTCCGGCCGGTGAGGTGTAGACCGTGAATGTGCCAGGGCCAGCACAGGTACCCGCACATCAGCAGGCCGTCTTCCACCGCTCCGGCGTCTCCGGAGTCGGCCCGTCCTCCGAGCCACTGGAGTGCCGCCAGGGTGTTGGCATTCTCCCTCTGGGCGCGCTTCATCGCGTCGAGCTGCCCGGGGCCGCGGATGCCCGAGTCCACCCCCGCGGCGAAGCGAACGAAGTGGCGTGCGTGCGCATCCCGCAGGGCCTCCACCTCACCCGCCGCGTGGAGCTGCTCGGCGCCAAAGGCCCGTATCGTCTCGAGGAGGGAGTACCGAGCGCCGGCCTCCACCACCCGAACGAGCCCCTTCTCCACCAGAGAGTCCAGCTCGTCCAGAGCCCTGTAGCTCTCCCCTTCGTCGTAGCAGACCGCTTCGACGGCGTCGAACGTCCACCCCTCGTGGAAGACCGAGAGGCACCGCAGCAGGCGCTGCTCGTCGGGGTCCAGCAGGGAGTAGCTCCAGCTGATGGTGGTGCGGAGGGTGCGCTGCCTGAGGGGCAGGTCCCGATCGCCCGAGGTCAGGAGATCCAGCGCGTGATCCAGACGCTGGAGGAGCGCCGAAGGCTCCAGGATGCGTACCCGGGCCGCCGCCAGCTCCAGCGCCAGGGGCAGGCCGTCCAGACGCCGACAGATCTCCGAGACTGCCGCGGCGTTGCTCTCCGAGAGCTCGAAGCCGGGCTGAACCTTCCGTGCCCGCTGGACGAACAGGGCCACCGAGGGGCAGGACAGGAGCGTATCCACTCCCGTGGTCTCGGCCGAGGGGAGCTCGAGGGGCGGCAGCGGAAACTCCGACTCCGCACCGATCTTCAGCGGTGCCCGGCTGGTCGCGACGATCCGCAGCTCGGGGCACCGGGCCGCCAGCTTCGCGATGTCACCGGCCGCGTCCAGCACCTGCTCCAGGTTGTCCAGGACCAGGAGGACCGGGCTGTCGCCGATGACGGTGCACAGGGCGTCCAGGGCGGATCGCCCGTGCGCCTCGGCGATGTCCAGGGCGATGCCCACGGTGGGGAGAACCTCCCGGGGGTCGGTCACCGAGGCCAGGGAGACGAAGGCGGCTCCGCCGGGGGAGTCTCCCTCCAGGCGTGCGAAGAGCTCCATGGAGAACCGGGTCTTCCCCGTGCCTCCGTACCCGGTGACGGTGAGGACGCGGGCCCCTCCCGCCAGTCGCTGGGTGGCCTCGGCGAGGTCCGATTCCCGGCCCAGGAGGGTCGTCGCCGCCGCCGGTGGCGGCTTGTGGAATGCACGGGCACCCACCGCCCCCTCGGGACGGGGGGAACGTGTGAGGGCCTCCCGCCACTCCTCCACCGTGGCGAATCGGTCTGCGGGCGACTTGGCCAGGGCCCGCTCGACGGCGGCGGCGACGCTCCCGGCGGCCTGGGGCCGCACCGTCTCCACGGAGGGCACCGGGTCCATGGCGTGGCGCGCCATGACGGCCACGGCGGAGCGACCCGTGAAGGGGGGATCTCCCGTGAGCATCTCGTAGGTGACGCAGCCCAGCGCGTACAGATCGGTTCGGGCATCGCCAGGCTCGCCGTTGGCCTGCTCCGGACTCATGTACTGCGGGGTTCCGATAGCCATGCCCACGGCGGTGAGCCGCTCGTCCCCGGCGCTGGTCACGGCGTTGGCGATGCCGAAGTCCATGACCACCGCATGGCCGTTCTCCAGGAGGATGTTCTCCGGCTTGATGTCCCGGTGCACCACCCCGGTGCGGTGGGCGTACGTCAGCGCGTCGGCCACTTCGTCTGCGATGCGGAGGACATCCTCCAGGGGCAGCTGACCCTCGCGGTCGAGCCGGTCCCTGAGGGACTCGCCTTGGACGAAGGGCATCACGTAGAACAGGAACCCGTTCTCCTCTCCGGAATCGAAGAGCGGGAGGATGTTGGGATGCCGCAGGTTGGCGGTGGTGGTGATCTCTCGCAGGAAGCGCTCGTGTCCCACCGCCGCGGCCAGCTCGGGCCGGAGGACCTTCACCGCCACCTTGCGGCCGTGCTTCAGGTCCTCGGCCAGGTAGACGGTGGCCGTGCCGCCTGCTCCGAGCTCGCGCTCGAGACGGTACCGGGGGGCCAACGCGGCGGAGAGCGTAGGGTCGATGGAGGCCATGGTCGCGCGAAGCTGTGGCCTGGCGGACCTCGACGCAACGGGGCGACATCGTGCCAAGGAGTTGAAAGGTTCGTGTCCCTGAGCCGATAATACTGGCTTGCGAGCCACCCAACGGTTGGCTCCTCACCCTCGGACCCTCCCCACCATGAACGCTCTCATTCGGGAGCTCCGCCTTGCGGAGCGCTCCCTCCGCCGTGATCCGGTCTTCTCCCTCACGGCGGTCCTGACCCTGGGTCTGGGCATCGGCGCCACCACCGCGGTGTTCAGCGTGCTTTACGGGGTGCTCCTCGCCCCGCTCCCGTTCCCCGGCGGCGAGAGCCTCGTGCGCCTCTACTCCACCAACCTCCAGCAGAATATCGTCCGGGGCCA
>QKJM01000984.1 GCA_003249315.1 Archangium sp. | reverse complement strand
ACTGTCCGAATCCAATCACCCCTCTCCCTCCGGGAGAGGGACGGGGTGAGGGTGCCGCGGGCCGTGAGGAGTTTCCCCCCGTGCGCCTACTCGGAGCCCGGGGACTCCAGGGGCAGCATGAGGATGAAGGTGGAGCCCTGGCCCGGAGTGCTCTCGACGCCGAGGGTGCCGCCGTGGGCCTCCGCTATCTGTCGGGAGATGTACAACCCCAGCCCGAGTCCACCGAAGTGCTGGGGGGAGGCCGCGCGCTCGAAGCGGCCGAAGATGCGGGCTTGGGCCTCGGGAGGAATGCCCGTGCCCCTGTCTCGCACCCGAAGACGGGCGAGCCCGTCCACGGTGTCCACGAGCAGGTCCACGGGGGCGCCCGCGCCGTACTTGATGGCGTTGCCCAGCAGGTTGGTGACGACCTGCTCCAGCCGGAGCCTGTCCCACTGCCCGTGGATGGGGTGTGGGGCCTCCACGTTGAGGACGCAGCGGGCCTGGGCGGCCTCTGGCGCCAGGCGCTCGACCACCTCTTGCACCAGCTCACCGAGCTCCACGTCCGCGCGCACCAGCGTCAGCATTCCCGAGGAGAGGCGGGAGACGTCGAACAGGCTGTTGACGAGCGCGGTGAGTCGGGTCGTCTGTCGGGCCACGCGCTCGATTCGCGAAGGCAGCTCCTCGCGGAGCTTCTGATCGGTGGCGCCGAGCAGCCGGCGGAGGAAGAGCACGTCGAGGTGCAGGCTGGTGAGGGGCGTCTTCAGCTCATGGGAGGCGATGGCGAGGAACTCCTCACGCACCCGCAGGGCCGTCTCGGCCTGAGTGACGCCCTGCTCGGCGGCCTCGCGAGCCTGACGGAGCTGGAGGCTCAGGAAGGCGACCAGGGAGGCCTCCGCCGAGAAGGAGAGCATGCGGAGCAGCTCGGAGGGCTCCACCATGAAGGTGTGGAAGGGCGCGAGGAAGAACCACTTGGCGAGCAAGGCGCTCAGCACGATGGCCAGCACGGCGGGACCGGTGCCCCCGTACCAGGCGCTGAAGGACACCGCCGCGAAGAAGAGCAGGAAGGGCGTCTTCTGTCCCAGGGTGGGCGAGAGCGCCAGCTTGATCCCGAGTGCCACGACGCAAACACCGATGGCGGCAAGGTACTGCCAGGTGCGTATCCACCGGGAGCGGTCCATCCCACCCTCCCTAGCACGCCACCCTGGGCGGGTTGCATGCATTGCACGAGCCTGTCGGAAAACGTTGCGTGCCGGGTCTACCCCGCAGCGCTCTCGGTGGGGGCGACGAGGTGCTCGCCCCGGGCGTGCTGCTCGGAGTGCTGTGCGAAGAGGAAGCGCCGCACGAGCCCGCGCGTCAACATCCCGCAGGTGGAGCTGCCCGGGTTGCCATGGACGGGCAGCGCATCCACGTCCTCCTGGTCCATCAGGTGGAGCGCCTGTGCCAGGTCCGTCTCCGGCGACAGCAGGGGCACCTTGCGTGCTAGGTCGCTCGCCACGAGCATGGGGTAGAGGGCTTCGTCACGCCAGATTTCGCGGAAGTGCTCCACCTGGACGATGCCATAGAGCTTCCCCTCGCCGTCGAGCACGGGCAGCACGCCGCTCTCGGTCGTTATCATCTGATCCATGAGGGGGCGCAGATGCATGCCGGCGGGGATGGGAGGCAGCTCGCGCATGAGGGCGCTCACGGGGGTGGTGGCGAGCAGCTCCGCGTCCGTCTGCACCTTGGGGGCCTTGCGCTCGGTGAGGTAGTGGCAGAGCGCGGAGGCGATGGTGCAGGTCACCATGAGGGGGAGGATGATGGCGTGATTGCCGCTCAGCTCGTAGAGCATCATCATCCCGGTGAGGGGGCCGCGGGTGAGCGCGGCCATGGCGCCGCCCATGCCGACGATGGCGTAGGCGCCGCTGGGGCCGGTGCTGGCGGGGAAGAAGTAGTGGACGAGGGTGCCGAAGGCGCCGCCGGCCATGGCGCCGATGACGGCCGAGGGGAAGAAGGTGCCGCCGGAGCCGCCGCTGCCCAGGGTGATGGAGGTGGCCACCAGCTTCAGCGCGCACGCGCCCAGCAGGAAGAAGAAGCCGAGCTGCCCCACGGCGGCGAGGTTGATGTAGTCGTGGCCGCTGCCCCACACGACGGGGTTGCCGAGGGCGAGGAAGCCGGCGACCAGCCCGCCCACGCCCGCGCGTCCCGGCATGGGGAGCCGGCCGAGCCACGCGGAGAGCCGTCCCTCGTGCCGCCCGGCGAAGTAGGCCTCCGTGTGGTGCATGAGCCTCACGAGCGCGTACGCCAGCAGGCCGCAGGTGAGGCCCAGGACCACGTAGAAGATGACCTCCCAGCCGCTCACCAACTGGTAGCCGAGCCGGTTGAGCATGGGCGCCGCGCCCAGGGTGCTGCGGCTCACCAGCGTCCCCGCCACGCTGGCGAGGATGATGGGCGAGAAGACGCGCAGCTCGAACTCGCGGAGGATGATCTCCATGGCGAAGACGGCGCCGGCGATGGGGGCGTTGAAGGAGGCGGAGATGCCGGCGCCGGCGCCGCAGGCGAGGAGGATGGCCAGCTCGCGGCGGGAGAAGCCGAGGGTGCGGCCCACGGTGGAGGCGAAGGCGGCGCCGCCGTAGACGATGGGGCCCTCGCGGCCGCCCGAGCCGCCGCTGCCGATGGTGATGGCGCTGGCCACCAGCTTGAGCAGGCCGAACTCCGCGGGCAACTCCTGGTTGCGCTTCACCGCGAGCGTCACCTCGGGCAGTCCATGGCCGTGCGTCGCCGGGTAGTCGCGCAGCAGCCGTCCCACCAGCAGTCCACCGAGCGTGGGCGCCAGCAGCATCACCCACCAGGGCAGGTGGGGCAGGGCCTCGGGAAGCTCGTGGGTGCGGCCGAGGACGCGGTTGAGCGCGGTGAGGGCCACCAGCGGGTAGTAGAGCGCCAGCGCGCCGAGCACCAGCAGCGCCAGCAGCCGCAGCCGTCGCTTCACCTCGTCGCGAGGGCCTCCGGGTTCAATCACCCGCGCGAGTCCCAGCGCGGCGAAGACCAGCGGGGCACCGATGATGGCGTGCTCGGGGTGCCACTCGGTGGTGGCCAGCGACTCCCACAGGGCCAGCAGCAGTCGAGAGCCGGGGCGGAACGTGTGATGCAACTCGCCGATGCTGAAGGCGAGCCCGCTCACCAGGCCGATCAGGTTGGCGAAGATACCCGCGGCCAGGCCGCTATAGAGGCCCACCACCGCGCCCGCCACGGGCAGCACGGAGGGCCCGGGCAGACGGATCTGGTTCGATGCCTGCAGGGCGGCATGGATGAAGCGCTCGAGCGCGTCACG
>QKJM01000923.1 GCA_003249315.1 Archangium sp. | reverse complement strand
CCCCGGATCCCACGTCTTGAAGAAGGCAAGCGGGAGTCGTGCGTAGTGCGCCTGCACCGAGGCTCGCAGGACACCGGCGGGCAGTGTCCGGCCCGTGGCCACGACCAGGGAGCCCAGACCGGACGGCTCGAGTTGCAGCCTCTCCAGCTCGAAGCCCGATACCCGCTGCGTCTGCGCCTGGCCCATCGCGGGCAGCAGAAGCAGCGACAAGAGAAGGAGAATCCTGGAAGTCACGTGCGCTTCCCCCTGCTCGCACTGAAAAGGAACTTCGCAGTGTATTCCAACCAGCGCACCCAAGAAAGAAGATGTTGGCGTGCCCACGGGCAGGAGGCGTGCCAAACTCTACACCGCGGGGAGCTGAAGCTGATATCCTGAGCACCGACCAAGGGGGGGTGGCGACGAGGCCTGGAGTGCTGGAACCGGAGGGGAGGACGGGAACGCTCGGCCGCACCCACACGCAGCGAACGCTCGTGCATCCTCCCAATACCTGGGACTCCCCCAGAATTGCACACGCCGCTCGAGAACCACAAGTGATGCCCTATGGATGCACACCCCTCCAACCCACCGCAAATGGAGCTGATCCTCGAAGGATGTCCGGAGGGGATCGTGCTGTTGGATGGAAGTGGAGCGGTCGTCTCCTTCAATTCCGCCGCCTGCCACATCCTCGGGCGCGAGACGAAGGAGTTGCTCGGGCATCGCCTGGTGGAGACGAGCCACTTCGTCCACCCGGACGGGAGACCCTGGCCGCGCGAGGAGCATCCCGCGGTGCTTGCCCTGCGGACAAGGGCCCACCGTGACGCGGTCCCCATGGGCCTGGAGCATCCACGAGGAGGGCGACGCTGGCTCTCGGTGAGCGCTCGCCCACTGCCGCGCGAGGGGTCGGAAGGACCGGAGCTCCTGGCGGTCTACCTCACGGACATCACCGCGCTCGAGGAGGCCCGGGCCGAGCAGCAGAGGCGAGCGGACGCACTCTCCCGCATGGTCGAGAACTCCCCCGATCTGATGGTCGAGGTGGATGACGCGTGCCAATACGTCTACGTCAATCAGGCCTTCGAGGCGATCTCCCAGCCCCGGCAGATGCTCCTGGGTCAGAGGCTGGGAAGGAGGGGGCTTCCTCCGGAGGTTGGCGCTCGTTGGGAGGAGGCCGCCCGAGCCGCCCTTGCCACCGGCCAGACCCAGAGACTGGAGTTCGAGCTCCAGGAGACCCGCGGAGACCGGACATGGGACTGTCAGGTGTTTCCCGGTCGGAACGACGGGGCGAGCCCGAAGACCATCTTCTTCACCGCGCGGGAGATCACCGAGTACAAGCGGGTGGAGCGGCGATTGGCCGAGACCGCCTCCTCTCTCGACGCGGCCCAGCGCATCGCCCGCATGGGCAACTGGGACTGGGACATCCCCTCTGGCGGTCTGCGGTGGTCGGCGCAGATATACCGGCTCTTCGGACTGGATACCTCCTCGTTCGCGGCCACGTATGACGCCTTCCTGGCCGCGGTCCATCCCGAGGATCGCGGCCGGGTGCAGCAAGCGGTGGATGCGGCGCTCAGGAACGAGCGGCCCTACGCCATCGATCACCGGATCGTCCAGCCCGATGGCACCGAGCTGGTGGTCCACGAGGAAGCGGAGGTCATCCGCGACGCCAAGGGCCGTCCCGTCCGGATGATTGGAACGGTCCATGACGTCACCACGCAGAAGCAGACCGAGGCGCGCCTCCGCTTCACCCAGTTCACGGTGGATTACGCCGGTGACTCCGTGTTCTGGGTGGATCGGAACGGTCGGCTCTTCTACGTGAACAGGATCGTCGCCGAGAAGCTGGGCTACCGCGAGGAAGAGCTGCTCCGGATGAGCGTGCCGGACATCGACCCCCGATTCACCATCGAGTCCTGGCGCCAGCACTGGAACCAGCTGAAGCAGGTCGGCTGCCTCCAGTTCGAGACGACGCATCGAACCCACGCGGGCAAGATCCTGCCGATGGAGGTCACCGCGCAGTACGTGGAGTTCGAGGGACGGGAGTGCGTCGTCGGAATCGTGCGGGACATCTCAGAGCGCAAGCGGGCCGAGGAGGAGCGAATCCGACTGCTCGCCGAGGCCGAGGCGGCCCGGCATGAGGCAGAGGCGGCGAACCGGGCCAAGGATCTCTTCCTGGCGATGGTCTCGCACGAGCTGCGGGTTCCGCTGTCCACCATGCTGCTGCGCACCCAGAAGCTCCAGCGGAACAACCCGAGTCCCGAGGAGCTGGCGCAGGGACTGGCGCGAATCGAGGCCAGCGCCCGGACCCAGGAGCAGCTCATCGAGGACCTGCTGGACGTCTCGGCCATCCTCTCCGGGAAGCTCTCCCTGGAGAAGAAGGAGATGGACCTGTGCATGGTGCTGCAGGCCGCGGTGGACTCGGTGCAGGAGGCCGCCGAGCACAAGGGAGTACGTCTGGAGGTCGCACCGTGCGCGCACGGGGTTCGCCTCCACGGAGACCCGGTGCGTCTGCAGCAGGTGTTCTGGAACCTTCTGAACAACGCCATCAAGTTCACTCCACCTGACGGCCAGGTGACGGTGCGGCTGGACATCCGGAGCAATGGTCGGCCCGCCGTGGGACGAATCACCGTGATGGACACCGGGAAGGGCTTCAGCTCGGAGTTCCTCCCCCGGCTGTTCGATCCCTTCAGCCAGGCAGAGCTCCCCCCCACCCGCTCCAACGGCGGGCTCGGCCTCGGCCTGGCCATCGCCAAGACGCTGGTGGACGCGCATGGCGGGACGATCCTCGCCAGGAGCGACGGTCCCGACCTGGGCGCCGTCTTCATCGTGGAGCTACCGCTCGCGGATGCCGTCCAGCCGATTCCACATCAACCGACTCTCGACTGAGCGCCTCTCTACCTCACGGTCTCTCCACAAGTGCTGCGCCGGTGGTTCCTACCTTGCGAGCGATGAGCCCCACCCGAGCCACCAACTTCCACCTTCCTGCAGCCTTACAGGATTCTCGAAGATGCAAATCCTTCTGCTCTCCCTCCTGCTGGCCACGACTCCCGCCGATACCTCCGACACCGCCGAAGAGCAGAGACTCTACGTCCTCGGTTCCTCCCTCAACCTCCGCAAGGAGCCCTCCACGGATGCGGAGGTCCTGGAGAAACTCCAGATCGGAACCGAGTGCCGCGTCACCGAGAAGCTCGAGGGGGAGTGGCTGAAGGTCTGCTGCGGAGGCAAGGGAGGCTACGCGGCCGCGTCCCTGTTGGGGCCCGAGAAGCCCGCCGTCGAGGAGCTCAAGGCCCAGGCGGTAGATGAGCAACTCCCGCTCGCCC
>QKJM01000613.1 GCA_003249315.1 Archangium sp. | reverse complement strand
GGCATAGTGCCCCATCCCCGCCGAGCCCCACACCGCCGAAATCGACGAGAAGAGGACGAAGAAGTCCAGCGCGTCCCCTTGCGTCAGCTCGTGGAGGTTCCATGCCCCCTCCACCTTCGGGGCCAGCACCCGATCGAGCGCCTCCGCATCCAGATCCACCAGCCGAGCCTGCGAGGCCACCCCCGCCGCATGGATGATGCCCCGCAGCGGCGGCATGGTGGCCCGCACCCGCTCGAGCAACGAGGCCATCACCTCGCGCTGGCTGACGTCCGCCCGCTCCACCCGCACCATGGCCCCCGCCTCCTCCAGCGCGCGCACCGCGGAGATGCGTCCGGCCACATCGGCACCCTGCGCCACCAATGCGTCCCACTGGGAGCGCTCCGGCAAGGCGCTCCGCGCGGTGAGCACCAGGTTCCGGGCCCCCTGGCGCACCAGCCAGCGCGCCACCTGGAGCCCCAACTCGCCCATTCCCCCCGTAATCAGGTATGTCGCCCCCGCCTCCACCGGCACCGGTCGGGCCTCGGCGACCTCGTGCGACACCAGACGCGCCACGTACCGCTGCCCGCCTCGCAGGGCCACCTGATCCTCACCGTCCGCCGCGCGCAGCTCCTCCCAGAGCGACTCCACGCTCGTGCCGGATTCGAGATCGATCAGTCCGCCCCACCGGCCCGGGTGCTCCAACGCCGCGACCCGCCCGAGCCCCCACTGCGGCGCCTGGGCAGGCTCCATCTTCGTCCCGCCCACGGAGCAGGCGCCGCGCGTCACCATCCACAGGCGACAGCCCGGCTCCGGAGCATTCGCGCCCTCCAGCAGACGCAGCACGGAGATGACACCGGAACACGCCTCGCGCAGGCCCGGCCCCTCCACCCCCACGACGTCCAGCCCCCACAGGTACACCACCCCCGCGCACGGAGCCTCGGCGGAGAAGCGCTCGCGCCACAGCCGCTCCAGGGCCGCTGCATCCGAGGGAGACACCGCCAGGGCGTCCGCCGTGGGCCCGGCGCCCGCATATACCTTCACGCAAGAGCCCCCCTGGGACTCGATGCGCGCGGCCAGCCGCTCACCCACTCCGCCGCGATCGCACAACAGCAACCAGGGGCCTCGCGAGGACTCCTCGGAGGACACCGTGCGCTCCGTGCGCACCCAGGCCACCTCGTACGCCTCGCCCCTCGCCCCCTGCTCCCGCGCCGGCTCGGAAGTCACCGAGGGCGACGACACCGCCGGCCCGGACGCGGACTTCCCTGTCTCGGGGAGCCAGTACCGCCGTCGCTGCCACGGGTAGCTCGGCAGCGCCACCTTGCGACGCGCCGGCTCGGGGTCCACCCGCTGCCAGTCCAGCGCCAATCCGCGCACGTGAAGCCGGCCCAACGCACCCAGCATCTGCTCCAGGTCGTCCCGGCCCTTCCGCAACGAGGGAAGCCACTCCGGCCCATCCCCCAGACACGCCCGGCCCAGCCCCAGCAGCGTGGTGTGAGGCCCTACCTCCACGAAGGTGTCGATGCCCAGCCCGTGCAGGGTCTCCATGCCCTCCTGGAAGCGCACGGCCTCACGGGCGTGACGGCGCCAGTAGCCCGGCGCTCCCACCTCGTCCGGCAGCGCCACCCGGCCCGTCACGTTGGAGACGAGCGGCACCGTCGCGGGCGAACGCTTCATCCCCGCCGCCCTCGCCTCCAGCCTTGCCAGCATCGGCTCCATCAGCGGCGAGTGGAAGGCGTGCGACACGTTGAGCCGCCGCGAGGCAATTTCCCGATCCTCCAGCGCCGCGGTCACCCGCTCCACCGCCTGGGCCGCACCGGAGAGCACCACCTGCCCCGGCGCGTTGTACCCGGCGATGGACACCTGCTCCCGGTACGGCTCCAGCAGCGGCGCCACCTCCTCCTCGGGCGCGAAGACGGTGGCCATGACGCCCCCCGCGGGCAGCGCCTGCATGAGGCGTCCCCGCTCGGCGATGAGCTCCAGCGCGTCCTCCAGAGAGAGAATGCCGGCCACGCACGCCGCGGCGAACTCGCCCACGCTGTGCCCCATCACCGCCTCCGGCACCACGCCCCACTCGCGCCACTGCTCCGCCAGCGCGTACTCCAGCGCGAAGATCGCCGGCTGGCTCCAGGCCGTCCGGTCGATCGGCGAAGCCATCCCTTCCTCCGGGTACAGCACCGCCAGCAGGTCCATCCCCGGCTTCAGCCGTTCCGCGCAGCGGTGGAGGGCCTCGCGGAACACCTCCGACGTCTCGTAGAGCCGCCGCCCCATGCCGACGTACTGCGAGCCCTGGCCGGTGAAGAGGAAGGCCACCTTCGGCGGCACCTGCCTCGCCTCCCCGTGAGCCACCTGCTCCGACTTCGTCCCCGAGGCGAAGGCTGCCAGCCCCGAGGCCAGCGCCCCCGTCGAGTCTCCCACCACCGCCAGCCGATGCCGCATCCGAGCCCGGGTGGTGTGGGCGGTGAAGCACACGTCCGCCGCATCCAGCTCGGGATGAGCCTCGAGGTGCCCGGCGTGCCGACGCGCCATCTCCACCAGCGCTTCCTCGCTTCGAGCCGAGAGCACCAGCAGGTGCGCGGGACGAGCCGCCGGCTCCTGGGCTGGCGACACCGGCAGGGGCGCCTCCTCCAGAATCACGTGGGCATTCGTCCCGCTCATGCCGAACGAGCTCACCCCCGCCAGCCGCGGCGTCCCGCTCCGCTTCCACGGCTGCTGCTCGGTGGGGATGAAGAAGGGCGTGCCCTCCAGCCGGATGCGCGGGTTGAGCCGGGAGAAGTTCAGGTGTCGGGGAATGGCCTCGTGCTGGAGCGCCAGCACCACCTTCATCAGCCCGGCGATGCCCGCCGCCGCCTCCAGGTGGCCCAGGTTCGTCTTCACCGAGGCAAGCGCGCACCGCGAGCCATCCGTCCTGGAGCCGCCCAGCACCTCCCGCAGCGCCTCCACCTCGATCGGATCTCCCAGCGGGGTGCCGGTGCCGTGCGCCTCCACGTAGCCGATGGCCGAGGGCTCCACCTTCGCATGGACCAGCGCCTGCCGAAGCACGGCCTGCTGCGCGAGCACGCTGGGCGCGGTGAAGCCCGTGGAGCGACCGTCCTGGTTGAGGGCCGAGCCCCGGATGACGGCGAGGATGGAGTCCCCCCGGGCCTGTGCATCCGACAGCCGCCGGAGCACCACCACCCCCGCGCCCTCGCCTCGCACGAAGCCATTGGCCCTCGCGTCGAAGGCGCTGCACCGCCCGTTCGGTGACAGCGCGTTCATCCGCACCAGCGTCTCCGTGACGAACGGATCCAGCACCAGATTCGCCCCACCCGCGAGCGCCACGTCACTCTCGCCGCCGCGCAAACTCTGGCAGGCCAGGTGTATCGCCACCAGCGACGAGGAGCACGCCGTGTCCACCGACAGGCTCGGCCCCTGCAACCCGAGCGCATACGACACGCGCCCGGGCGGGAAGCAGTGGCCGTTGCCCGTGCCGAAGTACGGCTCTATCCGCTCCGGCTCGGTGGGCAGCAGCCTCTCGTAGTCGTTGCCGGTGAGTCCCAGGAAGACACCCGTGGGCGTCCCCAACATGCCCTCCGGGTCCACCCCCGCGTGCTCCAGTGCCTCCCAGGCCACCTCCAGCAACATCCGCTGGCGGGGATCCATGCTGGCGGCCTCGCGCGGGGAGATGCCGAAGAAGTCCGCGTCGAAGCCGCTTACGTCCTCCAGGTAGCCGCCCCAGCGCGCACGGCCCGCCGGCCCCACCCGGCGCGCCTCCGGCTCGCGGCGGATCGCATCCCGTCCCGAGCGCAGCAGCTCCCAGTACGCCTCCGGCGTGTCCGCTCCTCCCGGGAAGCGACAGCCCATGCCGATGATGGCGATGGGCTCGGTGCGCGTGCGCTCCACCGCGTCCAGCCGGGACTGCAGCTTCTGCACAGCCAGGACCGCACGCGCCAGGCGCTGCTTCAGCTCCTCCTTCACGTCACCGCTCACTACACGTCCTCCAGGGAGGCCAACGCCTCATCCGCCAGGCTCAAGAGATCCTCCTCCGACATCGAGGCGATCTGCTCGGCCTCGGTGTCCACGACGGGCCGGATCGGCTCGAAGGGCGTCAAGGGACGACCCGTCTCCAGCCCGATCTGCTCCAACAAGTGCGTCGCCAGCGCCGAGAGCGTGGAGTGCGCCCACAGGAGCGCCACCGACAGCTTCAGCTCCAGCACGGATTCGATCCGGTTGCGCAGCTCCAGACTCATCAGCGAGTCGAGACCCAGGGAGCGGAACGGCTCATGCCGGCCCACCCGCGAGGGATCGATCCGCAGGATCTGCGAGATGCGATCGCGCAGGTAGCTCTCCAGGAGGCCCTGCCGGCTCCCAGGCACCGCCTGCCGCAGCTCCGTGAGGAAGTCGGAGCGGGAACGGGACGCGTTGCCCTGGCCCTCGGAGACCAGCTCCTCCCAGACGCTCAGCGCCGCGGCACTCGGGAAGGACTCCAACCACTGGCGCACGTCCAATTCCACCGCGGCCACGTGGACGGAGCCCTCCTCCAGCAGGCGCTCCAGCAGCGCCTCGCCCTGCCGGGGCGTGAGGCTGGACATGCCCCTCCAGGCCAGGCGCTCGCCGCGGTTGGACTGCGCCACCGCCAGGCCCACCTCGGAGAAGGGGCCCCAGCTCACGCTCAGCACCGGCAACCCCTGCTGGTGCCGGTAGTGGGCCAGGGCGTCCATGGCAGCATTGGCCGCCGCGTAGTTGCCCTGCCCCGGCGTCCCCACCAGACCCGCCATGGAGGAGTAGAGGACGAAGAAGTCCAGCGAGTCGCCGAGGGTGAGCTCATGCAGGTTCCACGCGCCCTGGATCTTCGGATCCATCACCCTGCGCAGCCGCTCCGGCTCCAGGTGCTCCAGGATGCCGTCGTCGAGCAGGCCCGCGCAGTGCAGCACGCCGCGCAGGCGAGGCAGTTCCCCGCCGCGCGTCCGCTCCAGCAGCTCGGAGAGGGACTTCGCGTCCGCCACATCCGTCTGGGCCACCTCCACCCTCACCCCCGCCGCCCGAAGCTGCTCGATCCGGGATATCGCGAACGCACTCGGCTCGTGGCGACCCAGCAGCAGCAGGCACCGCGCTCCGTTCGACACCAGCCACCGGGCCGCCTCCAGTCCCAGCCCTCCGAGGCCGCCGGTGATGAGATAGGAGGCGTCCGGGCGCACCGTGAAGCCGGGCCGCGGTGGAACCAGGCGCAGCTCCGGATCCACCATGGACACCACCAGCTTGCCCACGTGCTGGCCCTGCGCCATGAAGCGGATCGCCTCGGAGACCCGCGAGATGGGGAAGCACTGCAGCGGAAGCGGACGCAGCCGGCCCGACTCCATCTGCTCCATCACCTCCCGAAGCACCTGCGCGCACAGCTCCGGCCGCTGCTCCCGCAGCCCCACCATGTCGATGGCCATGTACGAGAGGCGCTTGCGGAAGACGGACATGTCCAACGCGCGGCCGTCGTAGATGTCGCGCTTGCCCACCTCCAGGAAGCGACCATCGGAGGCCAGCACCTCCAGGCTCCGGGAGATGGCGTCGCCAGAGAGCGAGTTGAGCACCACGTCCACGCCCTTCCCCTCCGTGACGCGCATCACCTCGTCCGCGAAAGCCAGCGTGTGCGAGTCCATCACGCAGGAGAGGCCCATGGAGCGCAGCAGCTCACGCTTCTCCGGGGTGCCCGCGGTGGCGAGGACCTCCGCCCCGAGGGCTCGAGCGAGCTGCACCGCCGCCAGCCCCAGCCCACCCGCGGCGGAGTGGATGAGGATGCGCTCGCCCTCGCGCAGCCGCGCCAGATGGTGCAACGCATACCAGGCCGTCATGAAGACGCTGGGCACCGAGCTGGCGTCCTCCATGCTCAGCCCTCGAGACACGGGAACGACGAAGGCGGCCTCGGTGACGACGTGGGAGCCGAGGCTGCCCGGGGCGAAGGACACCACCGCCTGACCCACCTCCAGCCCCGTCACGCCTTCGCCCAGCGCCACCACCCGACCCGCGCAGTCCAGGCCGAGCGACGGAGGCCCCGGCGGCAGCCCCGGGTAGATGCCCATGACCTTCATCACGTCGATGAAGTTGAGGGACGCCGCCTCGACGGCGATCTCCACCTCACCCGGACCGGGCCGGCCGCGCTCCGAGGCGCGGGTGACCACCTCCCCGAGCAGGCCCTGCGACAGCGGCTCCACCCGGAAGGACCGTCTGCCCGCGGGCAACATGGGCGTCCCCTGAGATTCGGCCAGGGCCACGCGCCGGGCGAGCCGCGCCACGTGACGACCGGCCACGCGCAGGGCCACCTGCTCCTCCTCGAGACCGGCGCCCAGCTCCCGCAGCAGCGCCTCCGCATCCCCGGCCGGCGCCGAGGCGTCCAGGTCCACGCACGTACACCGCAGCTCGGGGTGCTCGAGCGCCACCACGCGCCCCAGGCCCCAGAGCGCCCCCTGGAGAGCGCCACTCATGGGGGCCTCCTCCACCGGACAGGTGCCCCGCGTCACCAGCCACAGGCGAGGCAGCTCCCTCCACCCGCGCCGCACCACCTCCTGCACCGCCTGCAGCGCACCGCTGGTGAGCCGCACCGCCTCGGCGGAGGCCCTCCCTCCCGACGCGTCCGAAGGCGGCGCGTCCAGGCCCCACAGGTACACCACCCCCGAGCAGGTTCGATCGTCCGGAAAACACTCGTCGAGCACCGTGCGCAGGTGCTCGCGCTCCCCTGGCACCACCGTGTAGTGGCCCGGAGCGATCCGCCGCGACTCCGTCCCCGGCTCCACCCGGACGCACGAGGCGCCACAGGCCTCCAGCAGCTCCGCGAGCGCACTCCCCTGGCCCGTCCCGTCCATGAAGACCAGCCAGGAGGTACCGCCCAGGGATGGCACGAGCGAATCGGGCAGCTCCCGGCGACGCCAGGCCAGCTCGAAGAGCATCCGATCCTGCTCGGCCCTCAGCCGCTCACGCCGCACCGGCAGCGCCGTCAGCGCCACGCCCTCCACTCGCGCCAGCGGGACGCCCTGCCCATCGAGCAGCAACACGTCTCCCACCGGAGCCACCCCGGGCTCCGACGACGTCAGGCGCGCGTATGCCCAGTGTACGGTGGCCTCCGGACGCAGCACCGAGAAGTGCTGCACCCGGGTGGGCATGAAGGTGTCCTCACCCTCCGGCAACGCCGCCAGCAGCACCTGCAGGCCCGCGTCGAGCAGCGCCGGGTGCAGCCCCCGCATGCCGCCGAGCACCTCGGGCGCGGACAGCCGCCCCAGCGCCTCGCCGTCCCGACGCCAGAACTCCACCAACCCGCGGAAGGCGGGCCCGTACTGCAGGCCCCGCCGCTCCATCTCCTGGTAGTGGACCAGACCGGCGCGCCCCTCGCCACACCGCTGCCGTACCTCCTCCAGCGCCACGGGGGACGGCGGCCCGCTCTCGAAGTCCGGCGCCTTCACGCTCCCCGTGGAGTGGACCGTCCACACCTCCGTTCCCTCCCGACTGCGCGTGGGAGACAGGCTGACGATCTTGAAGGGCGAGTTCCTCCCGGTGGCGTCCGGCGTCAACACCAGCTCCGCCTGGCGTCCCCGTCCCTCGGACACCACCAGCGCCTCGTCGAAGCGCACCCCCTCCAGCACCCAGGCTCCCGGCCCGAAGGCCTCCTGCGCCGCCCCCAGCACCCAGTCCAGGTAGGCCGCCGCCGGGAAGACGATGGCCTCCTGCACCCGGTGATCCTTCAAATAGGGCGGCTGCTCCGCCCCCAGCTCCATCGCCCACAGCAGCGTCCCGGGCCTCAACGAGGAGCGACGAGCCCCCATCTGCTGCGGGAGGCCCCGACCAGCAGAGGCCGCGGGGGCGTCCACCATCCCCGGCAGGAACCAGCAGTCCTGGCGCTGCCAGGGGTAGTCCGGCAGCCTCACCACCCGCCCCCCCTCCGGGTGCAGCAATCGCCACGCCACGTCCCGGCCCGCCACGTGCAGGCCTCCGAGCGACTCCAGCATCACCTCACGCTCGGGCAGCTCGCGCCGCAGCGACGGCAGCACCGTCCCCTCCACCTGCGCGAGGGAGAGCGTCTGCTGGATGGAGGGCAGCAGCACCGGGTGCGGGCTCACCTCCACGAAGAGCGAGTGCCCGGAGAAGGCCAGTTGCTCCACCACCGGTGCCAGCAACACTGGCTCGCGCAGGTTGCGCACCCAGTAGGAGGGCGACAGATCGGAGCCATCCGTCATCGCCCCCGTCACCGTCGAGTACAGCGGCACCTCCCCCCGCTGTGGCGCCAGGCCCTCCAGCGCCGCCAGCAGATCCTCGCGCAGCGGCTCCATCTGCGGGCTGTGCGAGGCCACGTCCACCTTCACCCGACGGCAGAAGACCTGGCGCGCCTCCAGCCGTTCCAGCAACTGGGTGAGCGCCTGGGCATCCCCGGAGATGACGGTGGAGCGCGGACTGTTGCTGGCGGCCACGGAGAGTCGATCCTCCAGGCCACGCAGCGCCTTGTTCGCCTCCTCCAGCGTCAGCTCCACCATCGCCATGGCGCCCTGGCCGCTCATCCGGCGCAGCAGCAGGCTACGGCGGCAGATGATGCGGGCCGCGTCCTCCAGACCGAGCGCGCCCGCCACGTGCGCGGCCGCCACCTCGCCCATGCTGTGGCCCACCACCATGTCCGGCACCACGCCCCAGGAGCGCCACAGCCGCGCCAGCGCCACCTGAATGGCGAAGAGGGCGGGCTGCACCTGATCGATTCGCTCCATCCACCCCGACTCCTCGGAGGAGAGCAGCTCCAGCAGCGACCAGTCCACGAACTGGCGGAGCGCCGCATCGCACGCCTCGAGCGCTGCGCGGAATGCGGGCTCCTCGGCCATCAACCGCCGACCCATGCCCACCCACTGGGAGCCCTGACCGGGGAAGACGAACACCACGGGCTGGCGCCAGCCGTCCGCGCCGCGGGAGACGGCCAGGCCCGGGCGCTCCTCGCCGCGGAGGAAGGCGGACAGGCCCTCGTGCAGCTCATTGGAGGAGCGCACCACCAGCGCCAGCCGATGGGCCAGATGGCTGCGGTGGACGGCCGCCGTGTAGCAGACGTCATGCAGCGACAGCGGGCGCTCCTTCAGCCAGGACAGCAGACGCCGCACTACCTCCGAAAGCGCCTCGGGCGTCTGCGCGGACAGGGCCAGCAGCTCCGCCCGGCCCGGCACCTCCTCCAGCCACTCCGCCCCCACCTCCGCCACCGGCAGCACCGGCGGGGAATGCACCGTCCAGCGCACCCGCACGCCCCGCGCGTGCAGCGCCCCGAGCGCGTCCAGCAGCGCCTCTCGCGCCTCGGCCCGCCGCAGGCTGCCCACGACCAGGCCCGTGTGCCCCGCCTTGCGCAGCGCCTGCTCCACCGGACGGCAGAGCACCGGGTGCGGGCCCAGCTCCACGAAGGTGTCGAAGCCCTCGCCCAGCAAGGACTCCACCACCTGGAGCAGGCGCGCCTGCGGACGCGCCGTCCGCCCCCGCGAGGGCTCCCCGGGCTCCCTCCGTGCCGTGGACTCCCAGCGCACGGAAGCATTCTCCGAATCCCTCCGACTCCAGGCCTCCTCCAGCTCCTCGCGCAGCATCTCCTTCTGTCCCAGGCGGCTGGCCCGATACAGCCGCCACACCGCCTCCTCTGCCTCGAGCAGGCCCGCGATGCACGCGGCGGCCACCTCTCCTACCCCCTGGCCCACCACCACCGCCGGCTCCACACCCCACGAGCGCCACAGCGCCGCCAGCCCCACCTGCACCGCCAGCACCAGCGGGCACGCCGCGTCCCCCTCCGCGCCAACCACACTCCGCGGCTCACGCAGCGCCTCCACCAGCGACCAGCCCGCCACCGGCATGAAGGCGGTGTCCAGCGCCTCCACCCGGGCACGGAAGATGGGCTCCGTGGCCAGCAGCTCCCTCCCCATGGCCGGCCAATGTCCTCCCTGCGGCGAGCAGAGGAACACCACCCGCGGCGGCTCCTCGGCCCTCCCCACGGACAGGCCACTCCGACTCCTCCCCTGACGGAAGGCCGTCAGTTGCGTCGCGAGCTCCGCCCGCGTGCGCACCGTGAAGGCCGCGCGCCAACTCCCCTCCCCCACCTGCCGGGCCCACGTGCGGCACAGATCCCTCAGACACACCGGAGGCTGCGCGTGCAGGGCCAGCGCCTCCACACGCTCCACCTGCGCGCGCAGCGCCTCCTCGTCCGCCGCCGCCAGCGGCAGCAGCTCCGCGCTCTCCACCGGCGACTGCTCCACCACCAGGTGGCAGTTGGTGCCTCCCCAGCCGAAGGCATTCACCCCCGCCACCGCCGTGTCATCCTCGCTCGGCCACGGCATCAGCCGCCGCGGCAGGCCCAGCCGCAGCTCCTCGAAGGGGATGCGGGGGTTGGGCTCTCCCAACAGCCGGTGCGGTGGCACCAGGCGGCGATCCAACGACAGCGCCACCTTGATGAGCCCGGCGATCCCCGCCGCCCCCTCCAGGTGCCCGATGTTGGCCTTCACCGAACCGATCAGCAGCGGCCGATCCGCGGGCCGCCCCTCACCGAGCGCCGCCCCCAGCGCGCTGGCCTCGGTCGGATCTCCCAGCGCCGTCCCCGTCCCGTGCGTCTCCACGTAGTGAACCCGCTGCGGCGCCACCCCGGCCCGCGTATACGCCTCCCGCAGCAGCGCCGCCTGCGCCGGCACGCTCGGCGCCGTCAAGCCATTGCCCGTCCCGTTGTTGTTCCCCACGCTGCTGCGGATGCCCCCGTAGATGTGGCCCCCCGAGGCCAGCGCCGCCGACAACGGCTGCAGCACCACCACTCCCGCGCCCTCCCCTCTCCCGAACCCGTCCGCCCCCGCCGCGAACGCCTTGCTCCTCCCGTCCGGCGACAGCCCGCCGAACTTCGTCAGCAACACGTTCGTCTCCGGCGCGAACACCAGGTTCACCCCTCCCACCAACGCCAGTCGCGACTCCCCTGTTCTCAAGCTCTGGCATGCCAGATGCACTGCCACCAGCGACGACGAGCACGCCGTGTCCACCGTCAGGCTCGGCCCCTTCAGCCCCAGCACGTAGGACACCCGGTTGGCCACGATGTTGATCGACTGCCCCGTCGCGCTGTGCGGCGTCACGGCCGCGTGCTCCATCAGGTGTCTCGTCGCGTAGTCGTACCAGATGGCCCCCATGAAGACGCCCGTGCGCGAGTCCTTCAGGCTCCTCGCCGCGATCCCCGCGTCCTCCAACGCCTCCCACACCACCTCCAGCATCAACCGCTGCTGTGGATCCATCTCCGCCGCCTCTCGCGGCGAAATCCCGAAGAACAGGGGATCGAACCCTCTCACGTCTTCGAGGAAGCACCCCGCACGGCAGACCATCTTCCCCGGAGATTGGGGATCCGCGTCATGCCATGCGTCCGCGTCCCAGCGATCCCGCGGAACTTCTCGCGTCGCGTCACGCCCCTCGCACAGCAACCGCCAGAACGATTCCGCGTCGGGAGCATCCGGAAACCGGCACGCCAGCCCGACAATCGCAATGGGCTCTCCACCCATCTCCGTCATTGAATGCCTTCCTGTGTTGCACCACGGTCCAATGCCTCTGGACAGGTGTCGATGCACAGGCCGTCAACACTCACGGGGAAGACAAGAGTTGCGTGAGTTCAAGCTCCATCCCCGCATTGCTGATGACGCTTCGCATCTCGTCCGTCCGAGGCCTCACCAGCTGGCGAGCGCCGGTCATACCGACTCAAGTACGCGCGCCCCCACCAAAATCTCCCATAGATAGCATTTCCTGGGTAGTGGGTCATTCCTAGCCCCCCTGGGTGGAGAGCAAGGAAGAGGGAGGAGGCAAGGTGGACGCGGGGAGTGATGCACTGTCTGATAATTACCATCCTTTCTCAGACACCCAGCTTTTCCATTTCCTCCGGACTGAGCCCGGCTTCCCCCAGAATCTCCCGAGAATGCTGGCCAAGCGCGGGAGGTGGCCGCAGCGGGGGCTCCCCCATGCGCAGCGGGGTGAGGAGATGGGTCACCCTGATCCCCCTCTGGGTATCCTCTGACTCCACGAAGAGGCCACGGGCGCGGAGCTGGGCATCCTCCAACACCTCGTCACCCTCGAGCACCGGCTCCACGCAGAGATCCGTCCCCGCGAAGCGATCCTTCCAGTAGGCCAGCGGGTGCTCGGCGAAGATGCGGGCGAACTCCGCCTTGACGCGGTCCCCGGCCTCGCCAGTGTCGTACGCATCGGCGAGGAGCTCGGGCCGCCCCAGCACCTCGCACACCCCGGCGAAGAACTTGGGCTCCAGCGCGCCCACGGCGAGGTAGCGCTCGTCCTGGGTGCGGTAGAGCCCGTAGCAGGCGTAGCCGCCATTGAGGGG
>QKJM01000904.1 GCA_003249315.1 Archangium sp. | reverse complement strand
GAGCATCTGCTCGGCGATATGGGCCAGGGGCAGGTACGAGAGGAGGACCTGCCCCTCGGGGCTCATCCCCGTGGCCCGGGCCAGGCGCTCCGCCGTCCAGAGGAGGTTGCGGTGGCTGAGCATGACCGCCTTGGGGTTGCCGGTGGTGCCAGAGGTATAGATGAAGGTGGCGACCGCGTCGGTCTGGAGCGCATTGACGGCACTCCAGTAGGGGCCCTCGTCCACCCCGGTGCCGAGCGCCAGCACGTCCGAGAAGGCCAGCACGCCCTCGGGGAGCGGGGCCGCGGGCGGATCCATCACCACGACGTAGCGCAGCCGGGGCACCTGTTCACGCACGGCGAGCGCGGTGACCAGCAACTTCTCGTTCTCCACCACGAGGAACTCGGCCTCGCAGTGGTCCACGATGTAGCGCACCTGCTCGGCGCTGCTGGAGGTGTAGATGCCCACGGGGATTCCACCCAGGGCCATGGCTCCCAGGTCGGCCACCAGCCACTCCTCCCGGTTGAAGGCGAGGATGGGCAGCGACGTGCCCGCACGGAAGCCGAGCCCATGCAGACCCAGCGCGAAGGACCGCACTCGCGCCGCGTACTCGAGCCACGAGGTGGGCACGTACGTCTTCCCTCTCCTCGTCCACAGAGCGGGACGGTACTGGCGGCGGTTGGCCTGCTCGTGCAGCGCCTGCAGCATCGTCTTGGGCATATCCATGCAACTCCCCAAGCTACCTAAAGGGCCCGAGGGCCTGCCACGGGCGTTGACAGGCGACCGGAGGGCTATGTATTCCGCGCGACGATCATGACCATCGACCTGACTTGCCAGAAGTGCGAGGGCACGTTCGAGCTGGACGCCCAGGATCTGATTGAGGGGACCGAGAAGCTCGAGTGTCCTCACTGCAATGCTCGGGCGCCCAGCAACCTCGTGGAGGACTTCGTCTCGGCCCTCACCGAGATCCGGACCCAGGTGGCGGCTCTCGGCAAGCGCTTCTCCATCTCCATGTCACTGGAGACCGAGGAACTCGAGGACGAGCTCGAGGACGAGGATGAGGAGGAGGAGGAGTCCGACGAGGAGCTCGACTTCGACGAGGACGAGGACGTCGAGGACGAAGAGGACTACGACGAGGATGAGGACGAGCGCTGAAGCTCACTTCCTCTCCTTGAATGGGCCGGCGGTCGTGGCCTGAGGAGCAGGCAGGCGGGAGGCTCCGCACTCCCACCTGTTGCCCACATGCACACGTTTGAGGCGTGAAAACGCCCTTCCGCTTCGGTCTCGTCCTGGCTCCATTGTCCGCCGCGTTGATTGCGCTGGGGGCGCTCCTGCTCCTCCCGGCCTTCAAGGCCCCCATCCCCCACAGCGCCGCCGATGGCCCGGCCTGCGTCCCCAAGAAGGGCGCGGCGCCCAACTCGTGTACCGAGCTCATCGAGCTGGAGGTGCGGGACGTCATCCCCATGGTGGAGGCCCAGACGCACGCGGTGGTGCTCACCACGCAGGATGGGGAGGTGGTGCTCCCCATCTTCGTGGACGAGTCGGCCGCGGTGGCCATCGCCTTCCGGCTGGCCCACATCCATCCCCCCCAGCCACTCGCGCAGGATCTGCTCGGTTCGGTGGTGACGGAGCTGGGCGCCAGCGTCGTCGAGGTACGGATCGACGATCTGCGCGACGACATCTACTTCGGGCGCGTCTTCCTCCAGCAGGGGAAGCGCCGGGTGGCGCTGGATGCGAGACCCTCGGACTCCATCGCCATGGCGATGGACAGCGAGGCCCGCATCCTGGTGACACGCAAGGTGCTGGATGAGGCCGGCATCAGCCGCGAGGAGATCGAAGCCCTGCAAGGCGGCGGACCCGGCGTGGGCGGCAGCGGAGAGCCCCACCATGGAGAGCCGGGCTTCCTCTCGCCCACCCCGCCCGAGGAGATCCGCCTCTAGATAGCCGAAAGCCCGGCCCCCCCTCCCTGGGAAGCCGGGCTTTCTCACGACGAGAAGATACCGCCAGGAACCACCACGCCGACGCCCGTCGCTCGCGCCCGCGCTCCGTACTCGTTGAGTATTCCGGAGCGCGCGGAGCTGTCAAGACGGCCCGGGGCGCCTAGGATGGGTGCCCATGCGCAAGGCGAAGATCATCTGCACGCTGGGACCTGCTTCCGACTCGGCCGAGGTCATCGAAGGGCTGATCCAGGCCGGGATGAATGTGGCGCGGCTCAACTTCTCGCACGGAACGCACGAGCAGCATCGCCGTCGGGTGGGCCTCATCCGCAAGGCCGCGAAGAAGCTGGGCGTGCCGGTGGCCATCCTCCAGGACATCCAGGGGCCGAAGATCCGCCTCGGGGAGTTCCAGGGAGGAAGCCTCCTGGTGAGGACGGGTGAGACGGTGGTGGTGACCACGCGGGATCTGCTCGGCCACGGGCATGTCATCCCCACGCCGGTACGCTGCCTCCCCAAGGACGTGAAGCCGGGAGATCCCATCCTCCTGGATGACGGCCGGGTGCGGCTACGCGTGGAGAAGGTGCATGGCCGGGACGTCACCTGCCACGTGGAGATGGGAGGGTTGCTCAAGAATCACAAGGGCCTGAACCTGCCGGGCGCGGCGGTGTCCGTGCCCACCGTCACCGACAAGGATCGGGAGGACCTGGCCTTCGGGCAGGAGGTGGGCGTGGACTTCGTGGCGCTGTCCTTCGTCCGCTCGGCGGACGACATCCGACAGGCGCGCAAGCTGGTGACGCAGCGCAACACGCCGATCATCGCGAAGATCGAGAAGCCGCAGGCGGTGGAGAACCTGGATGCGATCGCCCGCGAGGCGGACGGCATCATGGTGGCGCGAGGCGATCTGGGCGTGGAGATGCCGCTGGAGAAGCTCCCGGCGCTCCAGAAGCACATGGTGCAGACGGTGAACCGGCTGGGGGGCACGGTGATCGTCGCCACGGAGATGCTGGAGAGCATGGTGAACAACGCGAGGCCCACGCGCGCCGAGGTGTCGGACGTGGCCAACGCCATCCTGGACGGGGCGGACGCGGTGATGCTCTCGGGCGAGACGGCCGCGGGGAAGTACCCGGTGGAGGCGGCGGCGACCATGGCGCGCATCGTGCTGGAGACGGAGTCCGTGTCGCGGAGGGAGCCGCTCCACTCGCCCTTCGCGCACCTGCGGGAGGATGTCTCCACGGGCGTGGCGGCGGCGGCGGTGGCGGCCGCCGAGCAGATGGGCATCGACACGATCGTGACGTACACGGAGCGCGGCCACACCGCGCGGCTGATCTCCGAGTTCCGCCCCACCGCGACGATCGCCGCCCTGACACCGAACCCCGAGGTGGTGAACCGGATGGCGCTCTACTGGGGGGTGAGGCCGATACAGGTGCGCCGGTGCAACACGACGACCGCGATGCTCAAGCAGTTGAAGCGGCTGTGTGCCCAAGCGGCCGTCTGCACGCCCGGCATGCCGGTGGTGGTGGTGGCGGGAGTGCCAATGAACCAGCCGGGGCGCACCAACATGATGTCGGTACACCGCCTGTAGTCACGGCATCTTCTGCGCGAAGTCGTAGATCTTCTCGACGGCGATCTGCCGGTAGCGCTCGACCTTCAGCGCGCGTCGGGCGCACTCCCAGACGAACTCGGCGGAGGGCCTGTCCGGCTCCTTCTTCTTGCGGCGCTTGACCTCGGTCTTGATCGACTTCACCGCGACGCGAGGGTGGTAGCAGAAGGCCGAGGAGAACAGCAGGTGGCCGGCGAAGGGGATGAGGCGGGCCTCGATCACGTCGCCGGACTCCAGGCCGGCGATGTTGCGGCGCTCGGTGACGTCGAAGTCCTTCCCGGAGAAGAGCTCGCGCAGGCGCACCAGGCCCTTGCCGAACTTGCGCACCTCGAAGAGGCCGTGGACGGTCTCCGTGAAGCAGCGGTAGGCGTTGGCCTCCTCCGGCAGCGAGCTCCGCAGCCGCAGGTTGTACAGCTCCGCCGCCGGCGTCTGCCCGCTCACGGGCGAGACGCGGTCGCACAGGTAGTAGTCGAGGAACGAGGCCATCCGGAGCTCGAAGAGCTTGTCGTCCTCGAACACCTCGCCAGTGAGCCGGAAGTACTCCGTCTTGGCCGTGACCAGGTCCGGCTTGCGGGGCTCCTCGCTGGCGAAGGCGATGAGCTGATCCAGATAGGGCTGGTACGACAGCGGAGACAGTGAGGAATCCATAGGGGGCGAGCGGAGATCCTACCCCGCCATGAGCTTCGCGAAACGGTCGAAGAGGTACCGCGCGTCGTGGGGACCCGGCGAAGCCTCCGGGTGGTACTGGACGCTGAAGGCGCGGGCGTCGGGGACGACCAGGCCCTCCACGGTGCCATCATTGAGGTTGATGTGACTCACCACCGCCCTGCCCTTCACGCTGGCGTCGTCCACGGCGAAGCCATGGTTCTGGGAGGTGATCTCCACCTTGCTGGTACTCAGGTCCTTGACCGGCTGGTTGGCGCCCCGGTGACCGAACTTCATCTTGTACGTCCGGCCGCCCAGCGCGCGAGCGAGGATCTGGTGCCCGAGGCAGATGCCGAAGATGGGCACCTTGCCCAGCAGCGCGGCCACCGCCTTGTCCGCGCCCTTGACCGCGGCGGGATCTCCCGGCCCGTTGGCGAGGAAGATGCCGTGGGGCCGCTCCGCGAGGATGGCCTCGGCGGAGGTGGAGGCGGGCACCACCTTCACCCGGCAGCCCACGTCCACCAGGAAGTGGAGCATGGAGCGCTTGAGACCGAAGTCGTAGGCCACCACGTCGAAGCGCGGCTCGGGAGCCGGCCGAGGGGCTTCCCCGAGCAGGCTCGGCGAAGGCTCGGTGAAGAAGTACGGCTCCACGGTGGAGATGCCGGTGGCGAGATCCAGCCCCTCCATGCCGTGCGCGGTGCGAGCGCGCTCCACCAGGGCGGACGCCGAGTGCCCCTCGGTGGACACCACGCCCATCTGCGCCCCGTGGGTGCGCACGTGACGCACCAGGCGGCGGGTGTCGATGCCCTGGATGCCGACGATCCCATGACGCTTCAGGTACGCATCGAGCGTCTCCTGGGCCCGCCAGTTGGAGTGCGCCTCGGAGGCGTTGCGCACCACCATGCCCACGGCATGGGGCTTGAGCGACTCCTGGTCTCCCGGGTTGGCCCCGACGTTCCCCATCTCGGGATACGCCATGGTGACGATCTGCCCCACATACGAGGGATCCGTGAGGATCTCCTGGTAGCCGGTCATCGACGTGTTGAAGACCACCTCACCCACCGTCTCGCCGGACGCCCCGAAAGCGCGCCCCTCGAACGTGGTGCCGTCCGCCAGCGCGAGCACTGCCCGCTTCATCACCTGGACTCCTTGATCTGACCGTTCTCGAAAACGAGCCGCCCACCGACCCACGTCTGGGCGACCCGTCCCGTCAACCGCCGGCCGTGGAAGGGGGTGTTCCGGCTACGGGAGAAGAACCGCGCCGAGTCCACCGTCCACTCCACCTCCGGCTCCACTACCGTGATGTCCGCTGGAGCCCCAGGGGCCAGGTGGCCGCCCGGCAGCCCGAAGGTCCTGGCCGGCCCGTCCGTCAGCAGGGTGACGGCCCGCTGGACGCTCAGCACGCCCTCGCGCACCAGGCCCAGGGTGAGACCCAGGGCCGTCTCCAGCCCCACCACCCCGTTCCAGGCCCTCTCGAACTCCACCTGCTTCTCCAGCACCCCGTGGGGCGCGTGATCCGTCGCGATGGCGTCGAGGGTGCCATCCACCATGGCCTCACGCACCGCCTCCACGTCCCGGCGCGAGCGCAGGGGCGGGTTCATGCGAGCGTGGGTGTCGTAGCCGCCCACCGCCTCGTCATCGAGGACGAAGTGGTGCGGGGTGACCTCGGCGGTGACCTTCAGGCCGCGGCGCCGGGCCTCGCGAATGAGCCGCACGCTGCCCTCGCAGGAGACGTGGGCCACGTGCAGGTGACCTCCCGTCTCCTCCAGGAGGACGAGATCCCTCGCCACCATGGACACCTCCGCGGACGGAGGAATCCCGACGAGGCCCAACCGGGTGGAGGTGCGGCCCTCGTTCATCACGCCCTTGCCCGAGAGCGTCAGATCCTCCTCGTGGACCATCACTGGCAGCTCGAAGAGGGTGGAGTACTGGAGGGCACGGCGCATGATGCCGGCGTTCATCACCGGCCGGCCGTCGTCGGTGATGCAGACGCAGCCGGCGGAGACCAGCGCCCCCATCTCCGACAGCTCCTCGCCCTTGAGACCCTTGGTGATGGAGCCCGCGGGGTACACATGGCACAGGCGCGCCTCGCGGGCGCGGGCCAGCACGTACTCGGTGACGAGCACGCTGTCGTTGGCGGGCTTCGTGTTGGGCATGGCCACCACCGAGGTGAACCCCCCCGCCACCGCGGCCATGCTGCCGGAGAGGATGGTCTCCTTGCCCTCCTCTCCCGGCTCGCGCAGGTGTACGTGCAGATCGATGAAGCCCGGCAGCACCCAGCGGCCTGCGGCCTCCACCACCTGCGCGTCCGGCACCTGCAGGGGAGCCTCGGACACCTCCGCGACAACGCCGTCGCGCACGAGCACGTCACGCACGCCGTCCACGCCGTTGCGCGGATCAATCACCCGCCCGCGGCGGATGAGAACCGGGGGGCTCACCTGCACACCTCCTCGAGAATGGCGCGACGGACGGCCACACCGTGCGCCACCTGCTCGAGGATGACGCTGCGAGAGCCATCGGCCACGGCCGGAGCCAGCTCGACGCCGCGATTGATGGGACCGGGGTGCATCACGAGCGCCTCCGGCTTGAGCCGCTCGGCGCGCGCGGCGTTGAGCCCGTACAGCCGGGCGAACTCGCGCACCGAGGGGAAGAAGTTCTCACCCTGCCGCTCCAGTTGCAGCCGCAGGCACATGACGGCGTCCGCCCGGGGCAGCACCTCGTCCAGGCGGGTGGACACCTCCGCGCCCAGCGACTCCAGGCCCGGTGGCAACAGCGTGGGAGGGCCGCACAGCACCACCTTCGCCCCCAGCGCGGTGAGGCAGTGCAGGTTCGAGCGCGCCACCCGGCTGTGGAGGATGTCCCCCACGATCACCACCGTGCGCCCATCCAGGTTGCCCCAGCGACGGCGCAGGGTGAAGGCGTCCAGCAGCCCCTGCGAGGGATGCTCGTGGGTGCCGTCCCCCGCGTTGATGACGGCGCAGCCCACGTTGCGCGCCACCAGGTGTGGAGCGCCCGCGGCCCGGTGCCGGATGACGAGCGCCACCGGCCCGGTCGCCTCGATGTTGCGCACGGTGTCCAGCAGTGTCTCACCCTTGGACACCGAGGAGCCGGCCATCGTCCAGTTGAGCACCTCGGCCCCGAGCGCGTGGGCCGCCATCTCGAAGGAGGTGCGGGTGCGGGTGGAGTCCTCGAAGAAGAGGTTGGCCACCACCTTGCCTCGCAGCACGTGCGAGGCATCTGGCCCACCACGCAGGTGCGCCTCGGCCCGATCGAGCAGCGCCTCGATGTCGGCGCGCCGCAGGCCCTCGATTCCCAGCAGGTGTCTCATACGCTCGCTCCCCTACCTACTGTCCGGGGATGCCTTCCTTCTCGGCGGTGAAGTGGAGCGTGTAGACGTAGTTGGTCGGCTTGAGCAGCACCTGGCGCTCGTAGCTGACGGCGATGCGCACGTTCTGCGTGACGCCGCTGCGCTCGATGATGATCTGATCGTCCGTCAGCCCCAGGCCCGGCTTGAGGACGTCGTTATCGTACTGATCCCTCTCCCAGTGGTTGGCCATCTGGGAGGTGCGCTGGCGGATCTCATTGCGCAGCCTGCCATCGTTCGTGTTCCGGCCCGACAGGTTGTGGGCCACCGCGACCGCCTCCTTGACGTCCAGGTGGTCGACGTAGAAGGGAACGATCATCACCAGCGCATAGATGCCGGCGGCGATGAGGGACAGGAAGACCAGACTACCGAGGCTGACCTTGCCGGATGGATGGCGCATGAACTCCTCGCGTAGCAGCGGCGAGCGCGGCACGTCAAGGACCGGGGTCATCCTTCAGCGCACCGGCTCGAAGAGCCGGTCGGTCCTCAGCCCGGTACCCTCGAAGAAGTTGCTGAACAAGCCCCCATAGCCGAGCGACATCCAGACGACCATGGCCTTGCCCTTGATGTGGCCATAGGGGACGAACTCCACCCCGTGGACCACCCCCAGGCCCAGTCCATAACGGCTGTCCATGCTGTTGTCCCGGTTGTCGCCCATGACGAAGACCTGGCCCTCGGGTACGATGTAGGGCCCCTCGATGTGTCGGCCCGGGCGCCGATCGTCCTGCAGCACCGCGTGCATCTGGCCGCCCAGGTTCTCCTCGTAGAGCACCTTGCTCTCGGGGAACCAGGGGGAGAAGTCGCCCTTGTTGTGGACGACCAGATCCTCCTTCACCAGCGTGCGCGCCTGGGGCACCCCGTTGATGTGGACGACCTCGTCGATGATCTCCACCTTGTCCCCGGGGATGCCCACCACCCGCTTGATGAAGTCCAGATCGGTCTTCACCGGGTTGTTGAAGACGATCACGTCCCCGTGCGCCGGCGCGCGGACGATCTGGAACGGCACCCAGTTGGTGAAGGGCAGCCGCACTCCGTAGATGAACTTGTTGATGAAGACCTGATCGCCGATCTCCAGCGTGGGCAGCATGGAGCCGGAAGGAATCCGATACGGCTCGATGATGAAGACGCGGATGATGAGCGCGACGGCCAGCGCCTTGCCGAAGCCGGAGACGAAATCCCACGCGCTCTGCTTGCGGTAGGGCCCCAGGTGCTGATTGGCCAGGGTGTCCAGGTCCTTCAGCTCCTTCTCCAGCCGGGACGCGTCCCCGGCCAGCGAGGCCGCCTCCACCTGCAACGCCTGCCCGGTGATTCGCTCGGCCGCCTCGGGGCTCACCTTCTCCTGTACCCGCTTGAGGATGCGCTCGATCTCCCCGAGCAGCTCGCGCGACTCGTGCCGCAGCCGGCGCAGGTTGCGCTCCCGCGGGGACGCGAACCGCCAGAGCAGCAGGCCCCCGAAGTACACCAGCATTCCGAGCGACAGGTACTGCATGGCCGGCTGAGCCCACCCGGCGGACGAGGGCACGAACTCGATCAGCAGCAGGTAGGGGATGAAGGCCAGCCCGAGGATCACCAGGGGGGCCCACAGGCTGGTGAGCAGCTCGCGCCACAGGAGGATCCGGTGGGCCTTGATCTGCTCCGGCGTCCGGCGGGCGGCCATCGAGGCCTCCAGCCCCGCCGACGGGGTCGCGGTCGTGCTCATGTCTGCCCTAGCCCTCCGTCTTCAGCACGGCGAGGAACGCCTCCTGCGGGATCTCCACCGTCCCCACCTGCTTCATCCGCTTCTTGCCTTCCTTCTGCTTCTCCAGCAGCTTCCGCTTGCGGCTGATGTCGCCACCATAGCACTTGGCCAGCACGTTCTTGCGGATCGCGGAGATGGTCTCTCGCGAGATGATCTTCGCGCCGATGGCCGCCTGGATGGCCACCTCGTACATCTGCCTGGGGATCACCTCCTTGAGCTTCTGGCACACCTCCCGGCCGCGGACGTACGCGCGATCCCGGTGGACGATCACGCTCAGCGCGTCCACGGGGTCTCCGTTGATGAGGATGTCCAGCTTCACCAGATCCGACTCCTGGTAGTCCGCCAGCTCGTAGTCCAGGCTCGCGTAGCCGCGCGTGACGCTCTTGAGCTTGTCGAAGAAGTCGAACACCACCTCGGCCAGCGGCAGCTCGTACGTCACCTGCACGCGCTGGCCGCTGCTGCCCAGGTACTTCATGTCCTTCTGAACCCCACGCCGGTCCTGGCACAGCTTGAGCACGGCGCCCAGGTAGTCGTTGGGCACGTGGATGTGGCAGGTGAGGATGGGCTCCTCGAACAGCTCGATCTTCTGCACCGGCGGCAGCTTCGCCGGGTTGTCCACCATCAGCACCTCGCCCGAGGACGAGGTGACGCGGTAGACCACCGAGGGCGCGGTGGTGATCAGATCCAGCCCGTACTCCCGCTCCAGGCGCTCCTGGACGATCTCCATGTGCAGCAGGCCCAGGTAGCCGCAGCGGAAGCCGAAGCCGAGCGCGGTGGAGGACTCGGGCTCGTAGGTGAAGGCCGCGTCGTTGAGCTTGAGCTTGGCGAGCGCGTCGCGCAGCCCCTCGTAGTCGGCCGAGTCCACCGGGAAGATGCCGCTGAACACCATCGGCTTCACTTCCTTGAAGCCCGGGAAGGGCGAAGTCGTGGGGTTCGCCTCCTCGGTGATGGTGTCGCCCACCTTGGCGTCCTGCAGCTCCTTGATGTTGGCCACGAGCACACCCACCTCGCCGGCCATGAGCTGCGGCATCGGGCGCGAGAAGGGGCTGAACACGCCCAGCTCCTGCACCTCGAAGACCTTGTTGTTGCTCCACAGCTTGATCTTCTGCTTGAGCTTGAGCGTGCCCTCCAGCACCCGCACCAGCGTCACCACGCCCCGGTAGTTGTCGTACCAGCTATCGAAGATGAGCGCCTTGAGCGGAGCGCTCGGGTCGCCCTCGGGCGGCGGCACCCGCTGCACCACGGCCTCGAGGATGTCCACGATGCCGATCCCCTCCTTGGCGGAGGCGGGCACGGCCCCGGAGCCGTCGATGCCGATCACGTCCTCGATCTCCGACCGGGTGCGGTCCACGTCCGCGCTCGGCAGATCGATCTTGTTGATGACCGGGATGATCTCCAGGTTGTGATCCAACGCCATGTAGACGTTGGCCAGCGTCTGGGCCTCCACACCCTGGGTCGCATCCACCACCAGGAGGGCGCCCTCGCACGCGGCGAGCGAGCGGCTCACCTCGTAGGCGAAGTCCACGTGTCCCGGCGTGTCGATCAGATTGAGGACGTACTTCTGCCCGTCTCGCGCGGTGTAGTTCATCCGCACCGACTGGGCCTTGATGGTGATGCCGCGTTCGCGCTCCAGCTCCATGTTGTCCAGGAACTGGGCCTGCGCCTCCCGCTTGCTCACCGTCTGGGTGGCGTCCAGCAGGCGGTCGGCCAGGGTGGACTTCCCATGGTCGATGTGCGCGATGATCGAGAAATTGCGGATATGAGCGTTTTCGGCCGGCATGTCAGGGTGCCTCGGGCGACTCTGGTGAGCCTCGGGCTAAGTCGAAGCCGGCTTGAGTAACACCGAAGCCCACCAAAATCCATGCATCCTCGTGCCCGGAGTGAACCGAGGGGGCATTCAGGAGGGCGCCGCCCTGGCGGGAGGGCTCAGCGGGCGGCCGACTCGCGGAAGAAGGCCACGGTGCGACGCAGCCCCTCGGACAGCTCCACGGTGGGCTGCCAGCCCAGCTCCCGGCGGGCCAGGCCGTTGTCCACACAGGAGCGGAGCTGCTCGCCCGGCTTGGCGGGGGCATGCAGGGCCGGCCTGTCCACCCCGGCCGCCTGGGCCAGCAGGCCGTGGAGGCGGTTGATGTCCGTCTCCACCCCGGTGCCGATGTTCACCGGACCCACGAGCTCCTTCTCCACCGCCAGCAGGTTGGCGCGGGCCACGTCCTCCACGTAGACGAAGTCGCGCGTCTGCCGTCCCTCGCCGTAGATGGTGCAGTCCTGGCCGGCCAGCAGGCGCTGGCTGAAGATGGCCACCACGCCGGCCTCGCCGTGCGGATTCTGCCGCGGGCCGTACACGTTGGCGTAGCGGAGGGCCACGGACGGCAGCCCGTACTGCGCCCGGTAGTAGCCCAGGTAGAGCTCCCCGGCGGCCTTGGAGACGCCATAGGGCGACACCGGCCGCGTCGGATGGGACTCGGGCGCCGGGAAGACGTCCTGCTCGCCGTAGATGGCCCCTCCCGTCGAGCTGAACACCACCTTCCCCACCCCGGAGGCGCGCGCCGCCTCCAGCAGGTTGAGGAAGCCGAGGATGTTGGCCTCGGCGTCGAAACGCGGATCCTCCACGCTGCGCCGCACGTCCATCTGCGCCGCCAGGTGGCAGAGCACCTGCGGGCGCTCGGCCCGGAGGAGCGCCGCCGCCTCGGGGTCGCGGATGTCCAGCACCTCCAGACGCACCCTCGGATCCAGGTTCTCCTTGCGACCGCTCGACAGGTTGTCGAGGGCGATCACCTCATGGCCCGCCCGCACGAAGACGTCACACACGTGGGAGCCGATGAAGCCCGCCCCGCCAGTCACCAGGACTCTCACTGCGCAGCTCCTTCCACCAGCCTGTGGCGCGATCCCGCGCCGCGAAGTTAGGCGTCCCCCCGCCCTCCGACAACCGTCCGGAACCAGGCGATCGTCTCCCGCAGACCCTCCTCGAGGGAGACTCGCGGCTCCCACCCGAGCCGCTCCCGGGCGCGGGTGATGTCCGGGCGGCGCTGCTTGG
>QKJM01000503.1 GCA_003249315.1 Archangium sp. | reverse complement strand
GTATGGGTTCTCACGGCCCCGACTCTAGCCGAGTCCCCCCGGCTCCCCCCACCAGGGAAAAACGGGGGCTCCACCGCGGTGTCCCCCCCTCAACCACCACGATGGAGCCCCCTGCACGCCCGGACGGCAACCGGGCCGGCCCGGCGCTATGCCCTGTCAGGCCTTCATCACCTTCTCCCGACCCGGCCCCACCTGCCGGGTCGCGTTGCGCGTATCCACCACCACCTGCGCCAGCTCCACCACCATCGCGTAGTCGATGTTCGAGTGGTCCGTCAGGATGAGCACCGCGTCGTACTGGCGCAGCGTCTCCGGGCGCAGTGGCACCGACTGCATCGCGTGGTGGATGCCATGCCCCGGCTCGAGCCGCGCCACGTAGGGATCATGGTAGTCCACCTGCGCGCCCCGCTCCTTCAGCAGGCACATGATGCGCAGGCTCGGGCTCTCGCGCATGTCGTCGATGTCCTTCTTGTATGCCGCCCCGAGGCACAGCACCCGCGCTCCGTTCAGCGTCTTGCGGTTCTTGTTCAGCGCCTCCATGGTCCGCTGCACCACGTAGTACGGCATCTGCTGGTTCACCTCGCCCGCCAGCTCGATGAACTTGGTGTGGAACTCGTACTCGCGCGCCTTCCACGTCAGGTAGAACGGATCGATCGGGATGCAGTGCCCGCCCAGCCCCGGGCCCGGGAAGAAGGGCATGAAGCCGAAGGGCTTCGTCGCCGCCGCCTGGATCACCTCCCACACGTCGATGTCCATCCGGTCGCAGAGCATCTTCATCTCGTTGACCATGGCGATGTTGACGCACCGGAAGATGTTCTCCAGCAGCTTGGCCATCTCCGCCACCCGCGTGGA
The DNA here is from genome assembly GCA_003249315.1 of Archangium sp. GTDB lineage: Bacteria > Myxococcota > Myxococcia > Myxococcales > Myxococcaceae > QKJM01. The sequence goes on along the minus strand of QKJM01000503.1, from coordinate 15,551 downwards.
GGACACCGCCACCGTCTCCTTCAGCGCGCTCGCGTACAGCGCCTGCGCCACCTCCAGGCACCCGGGGGTGTAGCCGCCGACGATCTTCGGAATCGTCCGGGTGTTGAAGTGCGCGTTGCCCGGATCCTCCCGCTCGGGGCTGAAGGCCAGGTGGAAGTCCACCCCCGCGCGCAGCCCGCTCTTCTCCAGCAGTGGCTTGAGCACCTCGTCCGTGGTCCCCGGGTACGTGGTGGACTCCAGCACGTAGAGCTGCCCGGCCCTCACGTGCGAGGCGAGCATCTCTCCGGTGCGGGAGATGTAGCTCATGTCCGGCTCCCGCGTCGCCGTCAGCGGCGTGGGCACGCAGATGATGATGCAGTCCAGCTCCCCCACCTTGGAGAAGTCCGTCGTCGCCTTCAGCCGCCCCGAGTCCGAGAGCTCCTTCAGCGATGCGCTGGGGATGTGCTTGATGTAGCTCTCCCCACGACCGATGCCCTCCACCTTCCGGGAGTCCACGTCGAGTCCCGTCACGGGGAAGCCCGCCTCGGCGAACGCCATCCCCAACGGCAGCCCCACATAGCCCAGCCCCACCACCCCCACCTTTGCCTCCCGCCGGCGGATCCTCTCCAGCAGCGGGCTCACCATCACGCGCATCTGCCTCACCTCTCCACTAGAAGGGCCTGCCGGTTCCCCGGACACACCCCACGCCACGTCCCCTCAGACAAAGAGGACCACCCACCTCAACCATGCCGGGGGCGCCAGTCGCACCCGGACCACCACTGCCCGCGCCGGCACCGCGAGCCCGTACCCCGGCGAGTAGCCGGATGGCTCCAGCCGCGGTGACAGACCCGTGACGAAGAGCACCAGCGCGACCGGGGCCTCCGCCGGCCCCAGCTCCACCCCGAGCGGCTCGAAGTCGCGCGGGGCCTCCGGCACTCGAAGCGCCCGGGACACCTCTTCGGGCCTCGGCTCGCGCAGCCGGGCCCGCGTATCTGGAAGGTGCAGCCGGCCCACCACCTCGTGAACCCCCTCCCCCACCAGCACATCCGTCACCCCGAGCGCCCGCTCGCGCTTGTCCAGCAGGAAGGAGCGCTCCACCCCCACCGGCGAGGACAAGCCTCGATAGCCCTCGTGCCGCACGGTGAGCCGCTCCAGCTCCGCGCCCACGTGGAACACCCGAGCCCGCGCCCGCGCCGTCTCGGGCAGGGCGAACAGCCGGCTCCCGTCCAGCGGAGCCTGCTCCGCCCCGTCCACCTGCAACGTGTTGTGCATGGCCGTGGAGCGGAAGGCGTTTCGCACCGCCGGCTCCCGCGTGTACGTGAACGTGCCTGGATCCACGATGACGGGGCGCCCGCGCAGGTGCAGCTCGAAGGACAGCTTGTCGTTGTGGCTGTGTCCACCCACTCCGCGCTGCCCCTGCGGGCCCGCGCTCACCGTCACCACCGCCCCCGCCCCGCGCAGCACATGGAGGCCCGCCGCCGGGAAGCTCGCCGAGGCCGCGGGAGGCGCCGGAGGCAGCGCCCGGAAGCGCTCCAGACCCGCCCACCCCAGCAGCCAGGCCGCCTCATCCGGGAAGAGGCCCTCCGCGAGGCTCGCGTCCCCGAAGAGGGCCGCGCCCAGTGGCGCCAGGTAGCCCTGCTCGCGCGGATCCCGCTCCCGGAAGGGGAGGGCTCGCCCCGAGTCATTGTCTCCCACCTGTGGCGCCAGCCCCGCCTCCGAGCACCAGACACGCGCCGCCACATACATACGGTGCAGCCGATCCCCGTACGCATCACCCAGCGAGAGCCCCGCTCCCCTCGCCACCACCCACGCCAGCGTGAGGAGCTCCACCACCAGCCGGTGGTAGGGCACCGAGCCCTCGAAGGAGGTGCCTTCCGGATGTACCTGCGCCTCTGACTGCGCTCGCAGGCCCGCCACCGCGCGCGCCACCTGCCTCGGCGCCTCTGGCAGCTCCGGGAAGAGCACCCCCACCACCAGCAGCCCCACCAGGTTCGCGACGAGGTGGTTGTTGGGCACCACGCCCCGATCCTCCAGGTGCGCCTCCACCCACGCGGAGTGCTCGCCCAGCGCGCCCAGCACCTGCACGAGGAACTCCGGCCTCCGCACCTCCGGCGCGTCCGCGAACATCACCAGCGCCTGCGCCAGGTTGGCCGCCCGTAGCGCCACCTCCATCGCGCAAGCCCACTGCACCCCCTGCCCCACCGGGTTGGCCCGCAGGAAGTCCAGCGTCCGCTCCACGAAGGCCCTCGAGAAGGCCCTCCGCGCCGCCTCCTCCCGCTCCACCCAGTACCCCTGGCCGAGCGCCACCAGCATCTCCAGCCGCCCCAGCACCCACGGGTACTTCGGATCCACCCCGGGCCCCACCACCCGCAGCCGCTCCACCGGCTCCACCGGGTAGTGGTAGCCGGTGAGCGGATCCACCGACCAGTCCACCGGCTGGCCCTCGCCGAAGCACACCTTGCGGCCGAAGACGTCGAACTCACCCCGAAGGGCGGCCCGGGCCCGGGCCCTCACCCGCGCCTCCGCTCCCGGAAGGGCGGCAAGCGCCTCCCGCACACAGGCCCGCTGCGTCACCTCACACCAGGCCCCACCCAGGCGCGCCTCCAGCACCCGCTCGGCCAGCTCCTCCGCGCGGGAGACGTCGAAGGCTCGCAGCACCCTCGGCGCGTCCAGCCGCTCGCGGCGCCGATACAGCGCCTGCCGAGCCACGCCCTGGACTCGCCGCGCCACTCCCTTCGTGAGTGCGCCGGGTGCCAGCTTCGCGAGCGCCGAGTAGTACCCCAGTGTGCCCATGCCACCTCGCCCCATTCCCGCAGACTTTCGATAGCAAGGGCCCGGCCAGCGCTGGGGGAGGGCTTCGTAGCGCTTGGGAAACGGAAAACCCAGGTGTCCCGTAAAGAAGGCAGGGGGAGGTGGAAAAAGGTTCGCCTCCCATCACCCCATTTCTTCCGCCCCTGGGCTGCGTTGCGTCCCAGGCGAAACGTGGCCATTCCTCTTCGCGTGCAGGCGGGTGCATGGAGCGGGTGGAGCGAAGAGAGGATCACCGACCCCCTGGAGGTGGAGCGGATGCTATCGGTCGTGGCCGAGCGGGCACTGCGCCACGGGGCGAGGGCAGGCCTCGATGCGCTGTTGGAAGTCACGAGACGCCTCACCGGGACGTCCGGGGCCGCGCTCCATGCGGGAGGCCAGCGCGTGGCCCAGGCCGGCCTCACCCCACCCTCCCCTGCCCAGGCCCTTCCACGACAGCTCCTGCGGGATGGGAACACCCTCCTCGTGCTGCGCGAGCCGTGCGTGAGTGAGGAGGAGCAACGGCGGCTGTGTCGACTGGCGGAGCTGGGCAGCACGCTGCTGACATCCCGGGCCAGGGAGGAAGCAGCTCGGAGCGAGCAGGTTCGCCTGCGCCGGGAGCGGCTGCGGCTGGAAGAGAGGATGGTCTGGCGCAAGCACCGCCGCGCCCGGACGGCGCATGATCTGCGCACCCCGCTGCTCGTCCTCCAGGGCTACATCGACATGATGGCGCGCGGCCTGGCGGGTCCGCTCACCCCTTCCATGAAGCGCTACCTCGAGCGCATGGCCCGGGCCGCGGAAGAGCTCGGGGACGGACTCCAGCGGGGGCCGGCGGACGAGGTTCCGGCGGAGAGCCTCTGCCCGCTGCTGCGCGCCACCTTTGGTCCCGGGCAGCGACTGCCTGCCCGACTCGAGCTGCCCTCTGGGCCAGTGCGTGTCCGAGTGCAACGAGAGGTGCTGGTGCTCTGGGTGCGAACGCTCGGTCGCCTTCTGGCCGGTACACGAGCCCGGAACGTGGTGCTGCGGGTGGATGCGCCGGACGGGCCGGCGACGTGGCGGCTGCGCGTACAGGGGCATACGGAGCGCGCCCTGCCCGCTCGCCCCATCCGCCTGCTGGAGCAGCTCGCGCGACGGATGGGCGCCCGGCACTCCCTCCAGACGCAGCCGTGTCTCGAGCTGACGGTGCGGCTGCCGAGGGAGGCCTCCTCTTCCAGAGGTTGAGGAGACACCCACGGGCTCAACTCGGAGGATTCCCGGGCTCTCCGTCCGAGAGTGACACCCGGCCTCGCGCCGGCGTCCTCCGCCGTAGCCTGCGCACCAGCAACAGCAGCGCCCCGACTCCCGCCGCCACCAGCACTCCCCAGTGCAAACCGCCTCGCACCTGCTCGAGGACGCTGTTGCCGAAGCGGTAGCCCAGCCACGTCATTCCCACCGCGGCAGCCCACGCCGCCACACCATCCGCCAGCAGGAAGCGCCGGTAGGACAGTCCGCTCGCCCCCGCCATCAGGAACGCCGGAGCCCTCAGTCCCGGCAGGAAGCGCGCGAGCACCACCGCCTGAATCCCTCGCCGATCGAACAGCCTCCGCAACCGCGCCACACGCGCCGGGGTCAACACCCTCGCCATCCGCGGGTGGGAGAACACCCTCGGCCCCAGCAGACGCCCCATCCGATACAGCACGCTGTCGCCCACCAGGAGGCCCAGCCAGACCGTCAACATCATCCCCGGAAGGCTCGCCCCGCTCCGCTCGGCCACCAGTCCCCCGGTGATGATGACCAGTTCCTCGCTCACCGGCGCCCCCACCCCGCACAGCACCAGCAACACGAACACCGCCGGGTACGAGAACGACGCGATCCATTGCGTGATCTCCGCCTCCACCTCACCTCCTGTTCCCACGACGGTGCGCATGGCCCCGTCCGAGGTGAAGGGAACTCTCGAGCCCTCGCCTGCTCAGGCGCTCGCGGGCAGGAGCTGGCGCACGAGATCCAACAGCTTGCCCCGCTCCACCTCTCGCTTGACGAGGTACCCGTCCGCACCGGCCTCCAACCCCGCGGCGCGCTCCTCCGGGCTGTCCAGGGAGGTACAGAGGATGACGGGAATGTGGGAGAGCCTGGGGTGGGCCCGGATGCGCTTCGTCAGTCCGATGCCGTCCAGCCGCGGCATCTGCCAGTCGCTCACCACGAGCTGGCACGGCGTGCGCTCGAGGAGGCCCAGCGCTTCCTCGCCATCCGCGGCCGTCACCACCGAGTAGCCCGCGATCTCCAGCAGCGATTTGATCGCGAAGCGCGTGGTGAGCGCGTCGTCGCACACCAGGATGTGCGAGCGGCGCACCTCGGAGGCCGTGCGGAACATCACCGGAGTGGCAGCGGCTCGCAGCAACTCGGGCGCGTTGAGCACCGGCACCACGCTGCCGTCATCCAGCACCGCCGCCCCCGCCAGGTGGCCCACCTGCTGCAGGTGCCGCCCCAGCGAGCGCACGACGATCTCCTGCTGGCCCACCACCGCGTCGATGGCGAAGACCGCGCGCACCCCGCCCAGCGACAGCACCATCGCTGTCTGCGGCTTGCCCGCGTCCAGCGCCAGCGGCAGCCGCGGCATGTCCATGGCCTCCGCGAGCGAGTGGAAGGGGAGCTGCTCCTCATCCACCCGCGCCACCACGTGCCCGGCCACCGTGCCCACATCCGAGGACGACAGCCTCAGCACGCGCTCCACCGCGTCCGAGGGAATGGCCACCACCGACGTGCCGCTGCGCACCAGCAGCCCCAGCGCCCCCGCCAGCGTCAGCGGTAGATCAATGGTGAAGCGCGTCCCCTGCTCCGGACCGAAGGTGATGTCCACCGCGCCCTGCAGCCTCGCGGCCGTGGCCTGCACCACGTCCAGCCCCACGCCACGCCCGCTCGTCTCCGTCACCTGATCCCTCGTGGAGAAGCCCGGCTGGAAGACGAGCCGCGCGGCCTGCATGTCGGACAGCTTGGCGGCCTCCGCCTCGGAGAGCAGCCCCCGCCGTACCGCCGTGGCCCTCACACGATCAGGGCGCAGACCCGCTCCATCGTCCTCCACCACCACCGCCAGCCGAGGCCCCCGTGGCTCCACCCTCACCGACAGCGTCCCACGCGGGGACTTGCCTGCCTCAAGGCGCGCGCTCCCCGACTCGATGCCGTGATCCAACGCGTTGCGCACCAGGTGCAACAATGGATCCTTCAGCACGTCCACGATGCGCCGGTCGATACGCACGTCCCCGCCGCTCAGCACCAGCTCCACGTCCTTTCCCAACCGCGCGCACAGCTCGCGCACCGTGCGCCGCAGCGGCTCCAGCATCTGCGAGGCAGGGACCATCCGAAGATCCCTCAGATCATCCCGCACCACCTGGGCCACCAGCGAGAGCTGCTCGCCCTCGCGGTGCGCGTCCTTGGAGAGCTGCACCAGCCGACGCTGCACGCCCCGCACCTGCCCCACTCCCGCGCGCAGGGACTCCAGCGCCCCTCCTCCGCCTCCCGAGAGCGCGAGCTGCTGCGCGGTGCGCTCGAGCTGCAACAAGGCCTGGTGCGTCTGCTCCAGCAACTCCCGGTGCGCCTCCGCGCGACGGACCTGCTGCGCCCGGCCCGCGGCGAGCTGCTCCACCTGCAGCGCCAGCGACTCGAGCGTCCGCACCGATACACGCACCGCCCGGTCCAGATCCTGACGTCGGTCCGTGGACGAGCGCGCCGTCACCACCGGCTCCGCCGGAGCCACCACGACGGTCTCGACGTGCGCGGGCTCCACGTGCGCGGGCTCGGTGGCGGGAGGCGCGGGAACGGCTGACTCCATCGCACCCCGCAACTCCACCAGCACCCCCGCGAGCTCCGAAGCCGCGAGGCTGGCCTCCAACCCGCCCTGCTCCATCCGCTTGAAGCCGGCCTGCATCGAGGCAGCCAGCGACTCCACGGCGGAGAGCCCGGCGGTCTGGGCCGCGGCCTTCAGCGACTCGGCCATGTCCACCGACTCGCGCACCGCCGCCGGCCGGTCATCCAGCGACGGCGAGCACAGCGCCGCCAGCGACGCCTCCAACCGCTCCAGCGTCCGGAGGCTCTCGTTTCGCAAGCCCTCTGGCGCCGGGGGGCGCGTCTCGGGAGCCTTCTCCGCCCCGCTCCGCCCGAGCGCCCCCAGCAGCGACCCCAGGTCCTCGATGGTGGGCACCGCCCCCTCATCCCCGAGCGCGAGCGCCTCCTCGATGGCCGTCAGGCTCCGCAGGATGGGCTCCACCATCTCCGACGGCAGCCGCTGGCTGGCGGAGCAGTTCGCCACCTCGTCCTCGAGGGCGTGTACCAAATGCTCGATGTCCGACAGGCCCAGGCTGGCCGCGGAGCCCTTCAGGCTGTGCAGCTCCCGCTTGAGGGCGGTGAGCTGCTCCTGTGCCTGATCGGGCGCGCCCTGCTCCAGCCCCAGCACCGCCGTGCCGATGGTCTGGAGCTGCTCGCGCGTCTCCGCTGAGAAGATGGGCCAGAGGCTACGCAGCACCCGCGGATCCATATGCCCCTCGTCCTAGCTCTGCCCCATGGCGGTGGGTTCGCCGAGCTGCGCCAGGTCCAACACCATCAATCGATCCTTCGCCAGGAAGGTGAAGGGCCCGGGCGGAGGATGGCCCAGCTCCGCGCGCGGGAGATCCAACCGCCCGTCCACGTCCTCCACCGCCAGCCCGATGTACTCCTCGGACACATCCACCACGACCACACGAGCCAGATCCGACATGCCACCGCCCTCCAGCCCCAGCAGGTGCCGCAGATCCAACACCGGCACCACCCGCGAGCGCGACACCAACGCCCCCAGCACGTACTGCGGCGCCCCCGGCAACGGACACATGCCCTTGGACTCCAGCACGTGGTCCACCGCGTCGATCGGCACCGCGTAGCGCTCGCCCCCCACGTGGAAGGCCAGCACGGAGACCGTCTCCCGACGCTCCTCGTGCCGCGACTCGGACAGCGCGCGCGCCCGCTCGACGAGGACCTCGCGGCGACGCTCCGGGCTGAGCACCTGCGCGCCCTCGAGCACCGCCTGCGCCTCGTCCAGCTTGCGGCGCAGCGCCGCGTAGTCGATCTTCTCGCTCGCCTCGTCTCCGGCCATGGACTCTCAGTACTTGCTGGCAGGCAGCTTCAGGATGCTGCGCACCTTCTCGCGCAGGTCATCCACCGCCACCGGCTTGTTGAGGAACGCACTCGCCCCCACCAGCCGCCCCCGCTGACGGCTCGCGTCATCCTTGAGCGAGGTCAACATCACGAAGGGCGTGGCGAAGAGAATGGGATCCGCGCGCACCGCCGCGCACAGCGCGAACCCGTCCATCTCCGGCATCTGCACGTCGGAGATGATGAGGTCCGGCTTCAGCTCCCGGGCCTTCGACAGCCCCTGCACCCCGTTGTTCGCCTCGAAGAACTCCAGCCCCCACCCCATCAGGTACACCTGAATGAGGTTCGTGATGGTCTTCGTGTCCTCGACGATCAGCACCTTCATGCCTTGGGTTCCTCCCACGAACGCGCCCGTTCCGCTCACAGTTGATACTTCCCGACGAGGTCGGAGAAGCGCTTGGATAGATTCGAGAGGTTGCCGGCCACCTGCTCGATGCGCCGTGTCCCCTCGACGTTGTCCGACATGGCCGCGGACAGCTCACTCATGGCCGCGGCGATCTGCTCCACTCCGATGGTCTGCTGGCGGGTATTCCCGGCAATCTGCCGGGCCGCAGCGGATGACTCCCGGATGAGATCTGACAGACCCATGATGGCCGAGCCCGCGCGTTGCGCCAGTTCCATGGCGGCGAGCGCCCTGCGGCTGCCCTCCTCGGTGGCCGTCACCGCCGCCGCGGTCCCCTTCTGAACCTCGCCCAGCAGCGCTCGCACCTGGTTGGCCGCCATCTTGGACTGCTCGGCCAGCGTGCGCATCTCCATGGCCACCACCGCGAAGCCGCGCCCATGGTCCCCCGCCTTGGCCGCCTCGATGGAGGCGTTGAGCGCCAGCAGGTTGGACTGCTCGGCCACGTCCTTCACCGTGGTGATGATGTCGCCAATCTGCAGCGTCTGCTCGTTGAGGTCGGTGATGGCCAGGGCGATGGCCTTCACCTGCTCGGTGAGCTTGTCCATGGCGGAGACGCTCTCCCCCACCACCTGCTGGCCCTCGGTGCTCAGCGCGTCCGAGCGCGAGGTGCCGCTGATGACCGTGTCCGCATAGGAGGTGGCCTGCTTGGACGTCTGGGCGATCTCCGCCACCGTGGCGCTCGTCTCATGGATGGCGCTGGCCTGCTCGTTGGCCATGGCGGACTGCTGGGAGGAGGTGGCCAGCACGTTGGCCGCCTCGCGCTCGATGTCCGCCGCCGCGCTCCGCAGATCCTTGAGCAGGTCCGTCAACCCCTCCGCCATGGTGGCGAAGCTGCGCGCCAGATCCCCCACCTCGTCGGTACCGCTGGAGTCGATCTGCTGCCGCAGATCTCCCGCCGCGAAGCCCGAGGCCGCGTGCGCCAGCCGCTCCAGGGGGATGATGAGCGCCCGGCACAGGACGGCCGCCACCGCCAGGCAGGCGGCCAGCACCAGCATGCCCAGCCCCAGCCCCTTGAGGGCGGTACGGGAGACGGCTCTCTCCAGCGTGTCCAGATCCAGGCCCACCTGCACCGTGCCCACCACGCCGGTGGGAGAGGGCATGTGCGGCGCGGAGAAGATGGGCGCGGACGTCTCCTGCACCGGCCGGCCGCCCACGGAGAGCACGCGATCCGCCACCTCCGAGGAGGCCTCGGGCAGCAGTTCCACCCCCGCCAGACGCTCCACCACGGCACGACCGAGGACCTCTCCCTGGACGTCGCGCACCACCACGTAGGCCACGTCGGGGATGCTGCGCAGGGTGGCCGCCGTGGCGCTGGAGATGACCGCTTCGTCCCGGGAGACGGTGGCCCTGGACAGGTGGTGGGCCAGCTCGTGACTCACCACGGCGGCCCGCTTGGCGAACTCCCCCCGCAGCGCCTCGCGCATCTGCAGAGAGAAGGCCAGCACGAGCATGCCCGCGACGATCGCGCCCGACACGCCGGTGATGCCCAATATCTTGATCCGCAGGCTGAGCCGACGCGTGTCCAGCCGCTGAATCACGAGCGGTCTCATGCCGTAGCCTTCCACGACTCCTCCAAGCTCCTGCTGGCGCCCATCACTGCGCCCCTGACTTTTCCATCTTCGCCCTCGGCACCAGCGCCCGCCGCAGCCCCCCCGCCGTCACCGCCTCCATTCCCCGCAACACCTGCTCGTCGTCCAGCCCCTCCAGGGCCCGGAGCGCATTGCGCCGCGCCCGCTCCGCCTCCTCCGGCTGACCGAGCTTGCCGTACAGCGCCACCAGCATGGCATGAGCGATGGCCAGTGTCGGCTCCAGATACAGGGCCTTGCGCACGGCGGCCACCGCCCCCGGCACATCCCCCCGCCCCTCGGACACCATGGCCAGCAGCAGGTAGGCCTCGGGAGACAGCTCTCGCGCGGCCACCCGCGCCAGCTCCTCGGCCAGGTCGTACTGCCCGGCGCGGGCCGCCGCCCGGGCCCGCTCCAGGGGCGTGGGCATCTCCGGATCAGCGGGAGGCCGGAGTTCCGACGCCGGGGCGGAGACCGGCTCCGGGGCGTGGTGCGACCGGGCCTTGAGGGGGGGCTTCGACGTCCCGGGGACGAGCCGCAGGGACACCGGACGGGCGATCCGCGCGGGCGGAGCCTCTCCAGGCAGGGGGCGCCGCAGCACCGTCAACCCCTCCACCTCGCGCTCCACCAGCCCCAGGCCGTGGGCGAAGGGCACCTCCGCGGGCGCCAGGAAGAGCCAGCCCCCGGGTTCGAGCGCCAGCACCAGGCGCTCCAACACCCCGGGGATGAGCTCCGGCGGGAAGTAGATGAGGACGTTGCGGCAGAAGACGGCCTGGAGCCCGAGCCGGGGCGGCCCATCGGTGACGAGATTGTGACGCAGGAAGTCCACCCGCGCCCGCACCTCGGGGGGCACGGTGATGGTGTCGTCATGGGCCAGGCGGAAGCGCCGCTCCAGCTCCGGCTCCATGCGGCGCACCGACCAGGGGGTGTACGTCGCCTGCCGGGCCCGGGCGAGCGCGCGGCCGGAGACGTCCGTGCCCAGCACCCGGATGCGCTCGGAGGAGACCCCGGCCGCCAGCAGGGCCATGACGATGCTGTAGGGCTCCTCCCCGCTCGCGCACCCGGCGCTCCACACGTGGAAGGGCCCCGAGGAGGAGGAGGCCAGCCGCCCCAGCTCGCGCAGGTGCTCCGGATGCCGGAAGAAGTACGTCTCCCCGATGACCGCGTAGCCGAGGAAGGCCTCCACCGCCAAGGTGTCGCGCGCGAGCACCCGATGGAGGAAGTCGGGGACGGGGAGCTGCTGGGACTCGGCCGCGCGTGTGAGGGCCGTCCCCAGCGAGCGGCGCACGACCGGGGCCAGCACCATCCCGCACGCGGCCTTCAGCACGTACTCGAGCCGACCCAGGATCGCCTCGTCGAGCACCTCCTCCCGCCCCGGCTCCCTCACAAACCCTCCGGGTCGGCCAGGATGGCCGAGGTACGCAGCAGCGGCCGGACGCCATCGGGGGTCCGACACAGGCCCGCCATCAACCCGGTGGCATCCCAGGGCGAGGCCAGTTCCCCGCCGGCCGACCAGCAGCGGAGACTCCACCAGATCCCTCACCCGATCCACCAACAGCCCCACCGTGCGGGTGCCGCCGCAGATGACCAGGTGGGCATCCAGCTCCGGCGTCCGCCGCGAGCCGAGCATCAGGGCCAGGTCCACCACCACCGCGGGGATGCCGCGGTAGAGCATGGTCCCCACCACGTGGGGGGCGGCCACGGGCAGCGGCTCAATGGCCACCAGGCGCACCACTTCCAACACCGCGTCCGCGGGGAGCAACGCCGCCGCCCCGGCCACCTCCACCGTGAGGTAGAGGCCCGGCAACCGCTGCTCCACGCCGAGCGTGGTCAGCTCCCGGCGAAGTCGGGCGAGCTCCTCCTCCAGCGCCGTCAGACGCTTCTGGACCGATGCACGCCTCGCCTGGGCTTCCGCAGTCATTGGTGGAGATTCGGCCATCGCGTGCCCGCTGCTCGTATCGCGGCAAGAGTGGAAAACTATTCCGATCACCGAAGACCCGTCAATGCGGGCTTCGTGCCCACACCTCATTCCCGAGAGTTGCACGAGTGGACGGTTGGAGGGCAGGCACCGATGCTACAGGTCGCATGCGTGCGGGAGATGTGGTTTCATCGAGGCAGAATCAGGTCGGTGAATGGTTCCACCCAGGCATGGACGGGGGGAGGACGAATGGTGACCGGCGACTCCCAGGGGCCGAGCAACAGCGGCGCGGATCCGCTCATCGGGCGGACGCTCGATGGCCGCTTCAGCATTCTCGAGCCCATCGGGACAGGGGGGATGGGGAAGGTCTACCGCGCGCTCCAGGCCCCCCTGGAGCGGGTGGTCGCGCTCAAGGTCCTCAACCCCAACTTCCCCACCAGCAAGGATCCGGGCTTCCTGAAGCGCTTCCTGCGCGAGGCCTCGCTCACGTCCAAGCTCCGCCACCCCAACACGGTGACGGTCATCGACTACGGGCAGACCGAGGACGGCATCTACTACATCGCCATGGAGTACCTGGAGGGGCGGACGCTCGGGGAGCTCCTGGCGGAGGTCGGCCCGCTTCCCTGGGGGCGTGCGCTCAACATCGCCCAGCAGGTGTGCCGCCCCCTGCGCGAGGCGCACAACCTGGGCATCGTCCACCGGGATCTCAAGCCGGCCAACGTCATGCTCCTCAACGAGGACGACCAGGATCTCGTCAAGGTGCTGGACTTCGGTCTGGTGAAGTCCATCGCCCCGGCCTCGGAGGGGCCGCTCAACCCGGAGATCACCCAGAGCGGCACCTTCCTGGGCTCGCCGACGTACATGGCCCCGGAGCAGGCGCGCAACGTGGCGGACGTGCGCAGCGACGTGTACTCGCTGGGGGTGGTGCTCTACCAGATGCTGGTGGGGCGACCGCCGTTCATCTCGAGAGATCACATCGAGCTCATCTTCTCCCACCACAAGGAGCCACCACCCGCCTTCAGCGCCGTGCAGCCGCAGGTCACCGTGCCACGGGAGATCGAAGCGGTGGCGCGCCGGTGCCTGGAGAAGGATCCGGCCCGCCGCTACCAGACGATGGACGAGCTGCTGGAGGCGATGCGCTCGGCCAGCATCTCCGCGGGAGGCAACAGCGGCATCTTCAACCAGCCGGGGAACCAGAACACCACGGGGCCGCACAAGACGCCGCTCTTCGCCAGCGTGGCCACTGGAGCGGAGGCCCCCGCCAACGGCGACACGCTCGCGGTGGACATCAGCGTGGAGGTGCCGGAGTCGGTGAGCAAGGCGCGCCGACGCATGCTGCTGCTGGGCGCCCTGGGGGGAGGCGTCATCGCCGCGGCCATCGCCGGCGGGCTGCTGGTGTCCTCGGGATACTTCGCGTCGGAGGCTTCCCCGACGGAGGTCACTGCCCCGGCCTCCCTGGCGCCCGCGCCCCCCGCCCAGGAGACGACGAAGGATCCGGTGGTGCGCTTCCGGCTGCTGAGCCAGCCCGAGGGCGCGCACGTCTACTACAAGGGCGAGGAGCGCGGCGTGACGCCGCTGGTGCTGGAGGTTCCCAAGCCGCCAGGAGAGGAGACCCTCACCGCCGAGTTCACCTTCGTGCTGGAGGGCTACCAGGAGGAGACGGTCATCACGGGAGGCTCGGGCGAGGTGGTGTTCTCGCAGAAGCTGCAGCGCCGCGCGGCCCTGTCGGCCAGCAGCGCGAGCCGCGACAGGGACACATCCACCTCCGGACGGGTGGAGCTGGCCTCGGCCAGGGTGGACGCGGATTCCGAGCCGGCGACCCAGGGCGCCATGTCCGCGCCGGTGCTCCTGGAGCCCGACCCTCCGCCTCCCGCCCCCCTGCCCTCCGCGGCTCCGAGCCAGAGCGGCGCCTCCCCGGGCTCGACGGCGCCGCCCGGCGCCCTGGCCATCCCGGTGGCGGCGCTGACGCAGCGCGCCGCGCTCCCCACGGGGGACGAGCCCATCCCCTTCCAGGAGGGAATGCCGCGCCCCCGGGAGCTGGAGGGCAAGGACATCATCTACACGCGCAAGGCCCTGGCCGCGAAGGTGGAGGGCTCCATGGTGCTCAAGTGCGTCATCACCCGGGAGGGCCGGGTGGAGAACTGCCGCGTGCTCAAGGGCCTGCCCCACATGAACGAGGCGGTGGTGGAGGCACTGCAGTCACGCGTCTACCAGCCCATCACCCTCCAGGGGCGGCCGGTGGCGGTGGACTACGTCTTCAACATCCGGCTGGTCCTGCCGCGGCGCTGAGGCCTCGGGAAGCCGAGGGAGAGCGCCCTACCCTTCGGGAGGATGCGCGCTAGGAGGATGTGTCGCCCACGAGCGTGGAGCCCGAGGAGTCGGAAACCCCCCAGCTCACCACGGGCCAGCCGCGCCGCAGGGCCTCGCGCCGCAGGCGGCGATCCGGGTGGACGGCCACGGGACGCCCCACCACCTCCATGACCGGCAGATCCGAGTACGAGTCCGTGTAGAAGACGCACGCGGACAGCGGGATGCCGGCCTCGTCCGCGTAGCGCTGCGCGTAGAAGCGCTTGCCGATGCCGAAGCACACCTCGCCGAGGGGTCGGCCCGTGTGCAGGCCCGCGTCGTCCACCTCGAAGCGGTTGCACAGCACGGCGTCCAGGCCCAGGTCTCGCGCCACCAGCTCGGCCATGTGGCCCGTGGACGATGTGAGAAGCACCAGCCTGTGTCCCTGCACGCGGTGCTCCTCCAGCGCGCGCAGGGCGCCGGGCCGGAACCGGGAGCGCACCCGCTCCTCGTAGAAGGCGACGGTGCGCTCGCGCAGGTGCGCCTCCACCGTGCCCTCGAGGAAGGAGATGGCCCTCACGAGCGCATCCTGCATGGAGACGAAGCCCAGGTGGTAGCGGGCCAGCCACCAGCTCGCGTGCAGCGCCTGCAGCCGGCTGATGTGACCCAGCTCCAGCTCGCGGCGAACCCACAACGAACCCGAGTTCACCGAGAGCAGCGTCTTGTCGAGATCGAAGAAGGCGATGGTCATGCGCGCTTCCTCTCTATCCTATCCGCGTGGGACATGGGGTGGAGCGACCTCCCGCCGGCCGGCCCGTCCTCGCCGCCGGAGAAGGCCCAGAACGCCCAGGAGCGCCGCGGGGAGCAGGGCCCCCGGTGCCGCGCCACAGCCCACCCCGGGACCCTGACTCACCGTCAGGAACTCGCGCTGGAGGGACTCGGGCTCCCCACACTGGGTGGGCGGCAGTCCGAGGGGGTAGGCCGAGCAGAAGCCGGAGACGGAACCCACGTCGAGCAGGCGCTTGTGCGTCTCGCCCAGCGGCGCGGTGGGCTCCATGGTGGATCCGGAGATGCTCACGTGATCCAACCCCACCACATGCCCCACCTCGTGTGTCACCGTGTTCTGGAGATCCGTGGCCACGCAGTCGATGGACAGGCTCCCAGCCTCACAAGGGGGAGAGCTGCGAGTGGTGAAGAGGAAGCCGGTGCCCTCCGCCGCGTTGAACTCGATGTCCGAATCCAGGATGTAGCCGGTGCGGAAGCTGAAGGTGCTGGTGGTCAGCCCGATGGTGCCGGAGCCGTGCTCCCAGCAGTCGTAGGCGTTGCTGCAATCGTCCGACAGGTAGCACTCATCCTCCGGGGGGACGACCCGGTCACAGGCCACCTCGCGAAACGTGAGGACGTTCTCGTTGTCCTGGCTGTCCCTCACATAGCCCACCTGGGGATTCTCGATGTC
>QKJM01000869.1 GCA_003249315.1 Archangium sp. | reverse complement strand
GGGGTGCGCAGCTCGTGCGAGACCAGGCTCATGAAGATGCTCTTCATCTCGCTCGCCCGCTCCGCCTCTTCGCGGGCCTCGCGCATCTCCTCCAGCGCCAGGGAGAGCTCTCGCCCGCGGTCCGTCACCTCGCGGGCCAGCGCCTCGATGTCCTGCTGCTGGCTGGCGAGCTCGCGCCGCAGCAGCTCGCGGACCCGCTTCATCCGCGCCAGGTTCCTGGCCCGGAGGCGCAGCTCCTCCGTGGAGAAGGGCTTGATGACGTAGTCCTGTGCTCCCTCGCGAAGGAGCCGGAGGCGGAGGGCATCGTCCGCCCTGGCGGAGAGCACCAGCACGGGGACGTTGTCCAGGGCGCGATGCCTGCGCAGCTCCCACGTCATCTGATCCCCGCTCATGCGCGGCATCATGATGTCGGTGACGATGAGGTCTGGCGGGTGGGCGAGGGCCTGCTCGAGGCCCGCCTGCCCGTCGGAGGCGGTGGAGACGAGGAAGTCCTCGGCGAGGCTCTCGGCCACGAAGCGTCGCATCTCGGGGTGGTCCTCGACGACGAGGAGGCGGGGGAGCGAGGCCGCGTCCTCGCGCGAGGGGGGAGGGGAGACGGTGACGGGTCGAAGCTCCTCGAGGGTGCCGAGGAGGGAGGAGTCGACCTCGGGAGGCACGTCGGAGGAGGGACGAACATGCACGCCCTCGGGGGCTCGGAGCG
Source organism: Archangium sp. (assembly GCA_003249315.1). Taxonomy (GTDB): domain Bacteria; phylum Myxococcota; class Myxococcia; order Myxococcales; family Myxococcaceae; genus QKJM01. Next base: position 2,593 of record QKJM01000869.1, on the reverse strand, counting down.
GCACCTCGGCGAGGAAGAGGGCGCCGCCGCCGGGCGCGTCGGTGACGGTGAGGGTGCCGCCGTGGAGGTCGATGAAGTCCCGGGCGATGGACAGGCCGAGTCCGGTGCCGCCGAACTGGCGCGTGGCGCCGCTCTCTCCCTGCTGGAAGCGCTCGAATATCTTGCTTCGCAGCTCGAGGGGGACGCCTGGGCCGTTGTCCTGCACGGAGAGGAGCGCGAGGCCCGGTGCCGGCTCCCGTAGCGAGAGCGTCACCCGCCCGCCGGGGGGGACGAACTTGAAGGCATTGGAGAGCAGGTTGAGCAGCACCCGCTCGAGCTTCTCCGGGTCCACCTGGGCGAGCAGCCGAGGAGGGAGCTCCACTCCGTAGGAGATGTGCCGTTGGGGAGCGAGCGCATCGAAGTGGGAGGCGATGTCGCGAACGAGCCGGGCGAGGTCCACCTCGGAGTAGCGCAGCTCCATTCCACCGGCCTCGAGCCTGGAGACGTCGAGCAGCTCGTTGACGTGCTTGAGGAGGGTGGCCGCGTTGCGACGGATGACGTCGAGGTCCCTCCGCTGAGACTCGGAGAGGAGGGAGCCTTCGGAGAGCAGCTTCTCGGTGGGGCCGAGGATGAGGGCGAGCGGGGTGCGCAGCTCGTGGCTGACGTTGGCGAAGAGCTGGCTCTTGAGCTCATCGAGCTCGCGGATGCGGGCGAGGAGCTTCTCCAGCTCCTGGTTCTTGCGGGCGAGCTCCGCCTCGGCGCGCTTCTTGGCGGTGATGTTGCGACCTTCGGCGAGGAGGAAGACGACGGAGCCGGAGTGGTCGACGATGGGGTTGAGGGAGAAGTCGGTGATGATGGTCTCGCTGCCGTGGGCGCTGCCGTAGACCTCGACGTCACGGCGGACGAACTCACCCTGGGCGGCGCGGGAGATATCGCGCTTGAGGGTCTCCTGGGCCTGGGGGGAGACGGCCCACCAGCGGGTCTCCCAGAAGGGGCGGCCGAGCGTGTCTTCGAGGCGGATGCCGGCGCCCTCGAGGGCGGCCCGGTTCACCTCGAGGAGGGTGCCCTGGACATCGAGGAGACCGACGAACTGGTACATCTCATCGACGACGATGCGAGCGAGCTTTTCGCGGAGGCAAGGGAGAGAGTCCTCGGCGCGCAGCTCGACTTCCCGGACGCGAAGGACGGAGTCCTCCTCGAAGAGCCGAGCGAGGAAGGAGCTCGAGTCCAGCCCGCGGGGCTGCCGGGGGGGACTGCTGTCGTTGTCCGGCATAGGGGTGGTGTGCCTCCTCACCTGTGGCGGAGCCGCCATCCCGATGGGACCGCCTGTCCATACGGGTAAGGCGAGTGGGCGCGTTCGCCAAGGGACACCCGAGGTGTCCTCTGGGGAAACCCGCGCGCGAGAAACTTGATGCCCGGTGAGGAGATGGGCGAGCAGGCGCTCGGGGAACGAGGATGACCTCGAATCGAGAGCACCCGATGTGGCCACCGTGCAAGCCCCCTCTCCCTCTGGGAGAGGGCTGGGGTGAGGGATTACGGAGAGCGCCCCTGACCCGAGGGCTCCACCACCATGGCACTCCCACCCCCACGGCGAACGGGCTCGGCGGCGGCGGTGACGGAGCCATCGGGGAGGAAGCGAATGGCGGTGAGCGCCCCAATCATCCCCCAGTCCGAGAACGAATGCCCCAGCGCGGTCAGGGCCGAGGCCTCCGGAGACGAAAGGAATGCAGTCTCGGCATTCGTGACGCTGTCCTTGGAGTTGCGCTGCGAGAGGCGAGGCGCGGCAAGGGCCTCGTCAATGGGCATACCAAAATCGATGAAGTGGACGAGGGTCTGCCCGACGGTGGTGATGATGGTGGAGCCACCGGGGGAGCCGAGGGCGAGCACGGGCTTCTCATCCTTGAAGACAATCAAGGGGCTCATGCTGGAGCGGGGGCGCTTGCCGGGGGCGGGGGCGTTGGGATGGGGAGCGCCGGAGTCCGCGGGCACGTCGAAGTCGGTGAGCTCGTTGTTGAGGAGGAAGCCGTAGCCGGGGACGACCATGCCGTTGCCGCCCTCGTACTCGATGGTGCAGGTATACGAGACGATATTGCCCGCGGCATCGGAAGTGGTGATGTGGGTGGTCTCCTCGTCGAGCGGGTCCACGACGGAGCCAGCGCCGGAAGAAACCTCTGGAGCCACGACGGGAGACTCGGTAGCCGCGTCCTGGAAGGGAATCGGATTGCCGGGGGATGCTGCTTGAGTGGAGGCGCGCTCCAGCGACAAATCCTTCCGACGCGCCTCGGCATAGCCCGGTGAGAGCAACCCGGCGACAGGTGCCTCGACGAAGGCGGGGTCACCGAGGAAGGCATTGCGGTCGGCGAAGGCAAGGCGAGAGGCCTCGAGGTAGCGGTGGAGGAAGTCGGCGCGGGAGAGGGCCGCACTGTCCTGACCCTCGAGCAGGTTGAGGGTGAGGCCGATGGTGAGGCTGCCACTGGAGGGCAGACCCATGCCGTAGAGGGTATAGCCACGGTAGGAGCTGACGGCGGGAGGACGCACCAGTGCCTCGTAGCGAGCAAGGTCCTCCATCCGCATGACGCCGGGGCGCACGTTGCGAGAGGCCCCCTCGACGACG
>QKJM01000935.1 GCA_003249315.1 Archangium sp. | reverse complement strand
ACGAACGCGCCGGCCCCCAATGCCGTCCGCTTTCCCACTTTCCCGTATCGCCCCGAGTCCGAAAATCCTACGGCCCCCAGCAGCAGCGCACCAATAGCGGCGATCGAGAGCACCGCGGCAATCCTGAGCCCTGATGAGGCTTCCGCGGCTACGAGAAGGAAGTACGAGAGCGGCGAAAGAACCATCAACCCAAGGGAAGTCTCCAGTCTCTGCCCCTGGCCGGACGAAGCACCCCGCCGAGCCCGACGGAAGAAATACCATATGACTGCACACACACACGTGCTCACCAGCCCAAAGGATGGAACAAGAACGAACAAGATCCAATCCTCGACGTCCAAAATCTCCCCACCAGAGACCGCTATCGCGCCCGCGAGTGTGATTGTGAAATAGGTGGCCACTCCCCAAAGAGAAGCCGAGATCCCCCTTCGACACCAGCCAAGCGACGCGATGAGTCGACCAGCCACCAAGAACAAGGATCCTAACAGAAGCACCCGCACGAGACGCGCCCCCACAGCAGACAACCCCAGCGCGCTCTCGATCGGATCCACACCCAGCACCGAAGCAACTGAGAGCATGGACGCTCCTGCCGTTGCAGCACCACCCACCCCCGCCCAGAGCCAAGCCACTCGACGCATCATGGGCCGCACCCCCACACGTTGAGTTCTCCGTACTTCGTGATGGTTCCGGGCGCCCCCCCCAGAATTTCCACCACGGCTTGAAGTTATCTGAATCCACCCATGGTCGCCCCCGCGCCCGGCTCCAGCGTATACATGACCTCGGAGGATGCCGATTAGCTGCACGTGGCGCCATTCACTTCACCGCCTGGAGGACAACAACCTCCCGCTGCCCCCATGCCATGGTCATGGACTACGGACAGGAGGAAGGCTCCGCGGAGCCCGACGCCAGCCGGACAGGCCGCGAGCGAGCATCCCGGGCTTCGATGGAGTTCATCACTCCCGCCCGCTCCATGGAAAGAAGCACCGCGTCCCGTCGCTCCCTGGCTCGAGCGGGTTTGCAGTAGGGGTCGAACTGGAGCGAGGAAAAAGCGCTCCCCACGAGCAGCGCGGCCTCCTCGCGCCGCAGCTCCGCTGCCGGCTTCCCGAAATAGTAGAGGGACACCTCCTCGAGGCCGGTCCCGGCATTCGGGAGGGTCACCGTCCTGGCCCACAAGCCCATGAGCTGCTCCGTGGAGAAGTGGCGTGTGAGCCACACGGCCAATGCCAGCTCGCGCCAAGCGGTCGGCTGCGGGGTCCCCCCCCGCTCGCGCAGCCATTCCTTCGCGACGACATTGGCAAACGCGAGCCCGACGTCAGATGCCCGGTGATACCCGGTCCGCCACCCGTTCATGACCAAGTCCCACGGCCAGAGCGGCCTCACGTGCAGCTCGGCCCCCTGCCCCACTCCGGCGGAGACGGCCCGCGCAATGGCGGGAGGCACCGTCGTTCCGGAGGCTGGGCTCGGCAGGGCCGGAATCCGTGTGAGCTGGTACTGGTAGAACACCTCGAGCGCGAGAAACGGAAGGCCCACCGCGACGAGCAACACCCCAGCAATCCATCTCTTCCATATCCGCAATACAGTCAACCCAGCCCCCCGGACACGGAGACCCTACACATTCCCGGTTCTGGCCGCAACAAGACCGATGAAGGTGTACACCGACCAAGAAGGCGCCGAGAGCCCGCGCGCCCCGCACGCCGATTAAAAAGAGAGGGAGTCCCCTACCCCTGATGCTGGGGATGCATCGCTCCGGGAGGGCGGCCCCGTCGCTCGCGGCGGCGCTCCAGCACCCGGGAGCGGGCCCGCACGCTGTAGGGCCCCGGGCCGAAGAACACCACCAGCAGCGCGCCTCCCATCAGGGAGATGTTCTTGAGGAACTGGATGCGCTGCGCCTCCGCCTCCATGCCGGTGAAGCGCCAGAAGTCGTGGAAGATGAGCGCCGCGACGACCATGAACACGGCGAGCCCCGCCGCGGCGATGCGGGTGAAGACGCCGAGCAACACGCACAGGCCACCCACCACCAGCAGCACCCCCGCGGCGTACACGCCGAAGGTCGCCAGAGGTAATCCCGCGCTCCTCGCGTAGCCACTACGGAGTATCCGACACCTGCCGGGAGTTCACAGTCCACCATCTGGGGCGGAGTCGCGCCTCATCTTCATTCCCTTAAACTCGGCGACGAAATCAAGAAACTTCTTGATCGCCATAAGATGATCACCATCGCAGTCTCTCAGATACTTCACAGCCCAACCTTCGACAGGAAACTCCTGCTTCACGTCCCGGAGCCAGGCTACGAAATCCTGGCATTCATGGTCCGGAAACCGGTTGTGTCGCAACGCCATCTGCGTCCCAGCAATGAAGGCCACCAATGCGTGCGCATTGGTTGAGCCCATGAACATATCCAGGATGGCTCCACGCTGGACTTGCTCGCGCAGGAACAACAGAAAATCCAGCGTGTACACTGAACGGGCACTCCACTCCTCAGGGTAAACAATAGCGCTCATGGTGAGAAGTCACTGCCGTGAAGCGTGAAGATAAGGTGGCCTTCGTGCATCATCTCCTGCGCCTCTGTCATACCAACCGCCCCCATGAAAGCATCGTAGATTTTGTCTCCTTGCCTAACTGCGCAGACTCAGAGGGGAGTCTGACTCGGAACTCTTCGCTGGCCGCGTCTCTCGGTGACCCCGTCCACTGAGGGAAACCCACAGGGTCTGCACAAGAGCCAAAAATTCGCCTGAGATACTCAGCAGGCCGCTCAGGCTGATGGGGAGAGACCGCCCCCTCCTCCGCCACCACCTCCGGAGCAGCGCGGCGACGTCCCCCTCCCCAGCGAGCCGTCTCTTCTAGCATTCAATCCGCCAGCAAGACTCCGCGCTTCATCTCATCAAGCACTCCCCACATCGCTTCGTTCTGCATCCTGGCATAACGAGGGTCCTTCAATCTGATGTCGGCATCGATCAGGTAGTGCCATACTGCTTCCGGCAACTAAGGGAGCGTGGCACCAGACAGAGCTATTCTATCCTGGACAACACGAGCCTCCCGGCGCCACATGGCCAGACTGCGTCGATCAGCGATCCACATCCGAAGGAGTCGCTCCAGGTCCGCAACAAGAGACTCGACCACATATGGCGTCAATCCGCTCATGGCTTGCTCCCCCCCTCTACCACTGGACATGAACGAAGAAGAGCGGATCTCCATCGTGAGAGATCACCAGGGCCCAGCGCCCCTCTTCCAGCGCTGCACGAAATCCTTCAAGGTGCGCCCCAATCCAGCGCTCCTCTTCATCAAACTCCAGCCGACCATCGGC
>QKJM01000311.1 GCA_003249315.1 Archangium sp. | reverse complement strand
ATCCTCGGCACGGCGATCAACAACGATGGCAGCGCCAAGGCCGGTTTCTCCGCTCCTTCGGTGGGCGGCCAGTCCGCCGTCATTTCCGAGGCGCTGTCACTGGCCGGAGTCGAGCCGCGGACCCTCTCATATGTCGAGGCCCATGGTACCGGCACTCCACTCGGAGATCCGATCGAGGTCGCCGCTCTCGCACAGGTGTTTCGCGGGGGAACTCCGGGTTCGTGTGGCCTCGGTGCGGTGAAGAGCAACCTCGGGCACCTCGACGCGGCGGCCGGTATCGCCGGGTTCATCAAGGTCGTCCTGGCGCTCGAGAACCGGTTGCTGCCGCCGACGTTGCACTTCGTCGAGGCCAACCCTCGGCTCGAGCTGGAGGGAAGCCCGTTCTACGTGGTGTCGGAGCCACGCCCGTGGAGCGGTCCGACGCCGCTGCGCGCGGGGGTGAGCGCGTTCGGCATCGGAGGTACCAATGCACATGCCGTGCTGCAGGAAGCGCCGGAAGTCCAGAGCGATGAGCCACGGCGCGCCGAGGAACTCCTGCTCCTGTCTGCGAGATCGGAGGCCGCGCTCGACCGGATGACCGCCGAGCTCGCCGGACACCTCGGCCGTCGCCCAGAGCGGCTCGCCGACGTGGCCCATACCCTTCAGGTGGGGCGTGCCCGCTTCACCTGGCGTCGCTTCGTGAGCTGCGATCGGAGCGAAGAGGCGGCCATGCTTCTCGCGGGGCAGGGGGAGGGGAGGGTACGCACCTCGTTCGATGAGCTCGAGCAGCGAGGAGCGGTCTTCCTGTTTCCTGGAGGGGGCGCGCAGCACGTGAACATGGGGGCCGAGTTCCTCCACGAGCCGGTCTTTCGCGAGGCTATCGATCGGTGTGCCGAGGTGGTGCGCGGACTCCTCGGCGCCGACATTCGCGAACTCATGTTCGCGGGGCCCGAGCGCTTCGATGCAGCGAGTCGTGAGCTCGAGAGGCCGCAGTGGTTGCAGCCGGCGCTGTTCTCGTGCGACTGGGCGCTCTCTCAGCTCTGGCTCTCCTGGGGCGTGAAGCCGGAGGCTTTGTTCGGCCACTCGCTGGGTGAGTACGTGGCAGCGTGCCTGGCTGGCGTCTTCTCCCTGGAGGATGCGCTGTCCCTCGTGGTGGCTCGTGCCCGGTTGGTGGAGCAGATGCCGCCGGGCGGAATGGTCTCGGTGCGCGCCCCGCTGGAGGAGGTCGAGCCGCTGTCTGGTGCGGAGCTATCCGTCGCCGCCATCAATGGCCCCTCCTCGTGTGTGTTCTCGGGGCCGCTGGGAGCACTCGAGGCGTTCGAGCGCGAGCTCGAGTCACGTGGCCTCTCGTTCAAGCGGGTGCGCTACTCGAGAGCCATGCACTCGGCGATGATGGATCCGTACCTCGCCGGCTTCGAGCGGGTGGTGGAGCAGGTAGCGCTCCGGCCACCGGAACTGCCGGTGGTGTCGAGCGTCACCGGACGCTGGCTGAGCGAGCACGAGGCGACCGATCCCCGGTACTGGTGCCGTCACCTGCGGGAGACGGTCCGCTTCTCCGACGGGCTGTCGCTCCTGCTGTCCTCCGAGGCGCGGACGTTCATCGAGGTTGGACCGGGCTCCATCCTCACCTCGCTCGTGAAGCAACATCCGGCGCGTACGTCGCAGCCGGTGCTCGTAACGCTTCCTGGTGCGTCCGGACGAGCGGCCAGCCCACTGGCGCCGCTCGGCGAGGCCTGGCTCGCGGGGGTGCGGATCGACTGGGAGCGTTTTCGTGCTGGTGAGCGCCGCCGCCGGGTGGTTCTGCCGACCTACAGCTTCGAGCGCGATCGATACTGGATCGAGCCCGTGGGCTCCTCAGCCACGAGTCGCACGGAGTCGCGCCCTCCGCCTCCGTCCTCGCCCCGAAGCGCTTCGAGGAAAAGCGGCCCGTCAACGCCGGCTCGGAACCAGACGGAGGCGGCCCTGATCGAACTCTTCCGTGAGCTGTTCCGACTCGATGGGGTTGGCATCCACGACGACTTCTTCTCCCTGGGCGGGGACTCGCTCATGGCACTGAGCCTGACCGCACAGATTTCCCGGCGCTTCGGGGTCGACCTGGCGTTGAAGGCGGTGGTGGAGGCTCCGACGCCCGCGGCGCTGGCGGACCGGATCGGGAGGAATAGTGACTCACTGCCCTCTCGCTTCGGTTGCCTCGTCCAATTGCAGGAGGGCTCACACGGGACTCCGCTCTTCCTCGTACATCCTGCCGGAGGACAGGCGCTCATCTACCGCGAGCTTGCCCGCTCCATCGCACCGGATCGGCCGGCTTTCGGGCTCGAGTCCGTGGGGTTGCAGGAGCACGGGCGGTGTCACGAGACGGTCGAGGAGATGGCGGCGCACTACCTCGAGGCGCTGCGGTCGGTGCAGCCTTCGGGTCCCTACCTGCTCATTGGTGCGTCGTTCGGAGGGATGATCGTCTACGAGATGAGCCGTCGCCTGTCGGCGGAGGGGCAGGAGATACCTCTGTGCGCGTTGCTCGATACACCTGGTCCGGGATACATGCCCACGCACTTCGCGGATGACGCGGAGTTCCTGTCATTCATTACGCGGAAGTGGGCGTCACTCCCTCCCGAGCGGCTGCGTGCGTTGTCTCCCGACGAGCAGCTCCTGCTGGTCATCGACGAGGCTCGGCGCGCGGGGATCGAGTTCCTCTCCTCCGATGTGGAGAGAGGCGCCCGGTTGCTCCGGGTGTGGAAGGCCAACATCGCTGCCATGCAGCGGTACACGGCCCCGCGCTGGGAGGAAGGGGAGCTCCAGTTCTTCCGCGCCGCCGAGACCGAGCCGGGGCTGCCGGTCTCTCCGGAACTGGCGTGGATCGGCCGGTGCGCGGGGGTCCGGGTGGAGGTCGTTCCGGGCGATCACACGAGCATGCTCCTGCCTCCCGACCGCGAGGCACTGGCGGCACGGCTCCGGGCGTGTGTGGAACGAATCCATGTCGCGTGAGAGGGCCGTGCCCAACAAGTGGCTCGTCACCGTGTCGGTGTCCTTCGGGACATTGATGGGGTCCATCGATGCCGCCATCATCAACGTGGCCCTGCCGCAGCTCCGCAGCGCGGTGGGGGCGACGATGCAGGAGATCACCTGGGCCAGCACGGGCTTCATGGTGGCCACGGTGATGGTGATGCCTCTCACCGGCTTCATCAGCCGGATCTTCGGCCTCAAGCGCGCCTACCTGGCCTGTCTGGCCCTCTTCATCCTGAGCTCGTTCCTGTGCGGGCTGGCGTGGAGCCTGCCTTCACTGGTGCTCTTCCGGGCCATGCAGGGCCTGAGCTCCGGCGCGCTCACACCCATCGAGCAGTCGATCCTCCGCCAGACCTTTCCTCCCGAGGAGCAGGGCATGGCCATGGCCATCTTCACCATGGTGATCGTCGCCGGCCCCGCCGTTGGCCCCACGCTCGGGGGATACATCGTGGACAACCTCCACTGGTCGTGGATCTTCTTCATCAACCTCCCGGTGGGTCTGCTCGGCCTGATCATGGTGTGGCGCTTCGTCGAGGAGCCGGAGGATGTGCGGGCCGAGAATCAAGCCGCCGCCGAGCTCCAGCGTCGCAACATGGATTGGTCCGGTATCGCCCTGCTGTGTGTGGGGTTGGCCACGCTTCAGTACCTGCTCGAGGAGGGGCAGAGCCAGGAGTGGTTCGACTCGTCGGAGATCTCCATCTGTGCGCTGGTGGCTGGACTGTGCCTGTCCGCCTTCGTGTTGCGCGAACTCACGGCCCGCGTCCCCGCCGTGGATCTGCGGCTCTTCAAGGACCCGGTGTTCACCTCGGGGGCTCTGCTCGGCGCGGTGATGTTCTTCATCCTCACGTCGGGCATGTTCCTGATGTCCCTGTTCATGCAGGAGCTGCTCGGCTTCACCGCCACCCGCACCGGGCTGGCGCTCATGCCCCGCACGCTGTTGATGATCTTGGTGATGCCCATTGTCGGGCGGCTGTACGGGCGGGTTCCTACGCGGCTGCTCATCGCCTCGGGGCTGCTCATCACGGGGCTGGGGGTCTACCAGATGGGCAGTCTTTCGCTGGATACGAGGGCCGAGGACATCGTCGTGGCCATCGCGATGCAGGGGCTGGGCACCAGCCTTCTCTTCGTCCCTCTCAACACTGTCATCTTCGAGAACATGCCGCGCGCCCGGATGGCGGATGCCGCCGGCCTCAATGCGTTGATGCGACAGGTGGGCAGCTCGCTCGGCCTGGCCTTCTTCGCCAGTCTGCTGTCGCGCTATACGGCGGAGGCCCGCGGAGGTCTCTCCGCCTGGATGGCGCCAGAGCGCCCCGAAGTGCTCGAGCGGCTCTCGCAACTGCGGGGGGGCTTGATCGCGCAGGGACTGGACGCGGTCAGCGCCCACGAGGCGAGCCTGCGCCTGCTGGCGGGGACGCTTCTGCGTCAGGCGATGGTGATGGCCTTCGATCGGCTCTTCCTGCTGTCCGCGCTGCTGTTCCTGGTGGTGCTGCCGCTGTTGCTCTTCCTCCGATCCTCGCCGGCTGGCGTGCCTCGGGAGAAGGCCCACGTGGATGTGGAGGTCTGAGGGAATGACTGCGAAACCTCGATTGGTGGAGCGAGAGGCGCTGGAACCAGGGGCAGGGGAGGCGAGGGCCGAGCGTCAGAGACGCCGTGGCGTGCTCCTGCTGGGGACGCTCGTGGTGGTGTTGCTCGTCGGCCTGGGCGGCTATGGGCTGCTCACGCGCGGACAGGAGACGACGGACAACGCGCAGGTGGAGGCGGACGTGGTGCCGCTGAGCGCCCGCGTGGGCGGGCAGGTGCTGCACGTGCGCGTGAAGGACAACTCGCGCGTGCGGGCGGGGGACGTGCTGGTGGAGCTGGATCCAAGCGAGTACGCCCTCCGTGTCGAGCAGGCCGAGGCCGAGCTGGCGTCGGCGCGGGCCCAGGCCACCGTGGCCGAGGCGCAGGTCACCCTGGCGGAGGCCCAGGCGCGGGGCAACCACTCCTCCGCGAGTGCCCGGGTGTCCGCCAGCGCGGCGGCGCAGAGCAACGCCGAGGCCCAGGTGGACGTGGCGCGCGCGGCGCTCGCCCGGGCGGAGGTTCAGGCGAACCGGGCGGCGCTGGAGCTGGATCGCGTACAGCGGCTGCGGGCCCTGGAGGTCTCTCCCCAGCAGGAACTGGATGATGCCCAGACCGCGAACGAGGCCGCCCAGGCCTCTCTGGCAGAGGCACGAGCGCAGCTCGCCGCGGCGGAGCAGGCCCGCAAGGCTGCCCTCAGCCGGGTGGCCGAGGCTCGGGGACAGCTCGACGAGAGTGCTCCGGTGGAGGAGAAGATCTCGGTGGCTCGCGCCCACTTCGCGCTCGCCCAGGCCCGGGTGAAGGCCGCGGAGGCCGCGCTGGAGCAGGCCCGGTTGATGCTCGCCCACACCCGCATCCTCGCGCCCGCGGAGGGACTGCTGTCCAGGTTGTCTGTACACGAGGGACAGCTCCTGTCGGCCGGGCAGCCGGTGGCGCGGCTCGTTCCGACGCGGACGTATGTCATCGCCAACTTCAAGGAGACGCAGGTGGGGCGCATGCTCCCGGGCCAGCGCGCGGAGGTGACGGTGGATGCCTTCCCTGGTCGCACGCTGCACGGACGGGTGGAGAGCCTCTCTGGTGGCACCGGGGCGCGCTTCTCCCTGCTTCCGCCGGACAACGCCTCGGGCAACTTCGTGAAGGTGGTGCAGCGCGTTCCCGTTCGCATCTCCTGGGTGGCCCCTCCCGAGGAACTGCCTCTGCGCGCCGGTCTCTCGGCGGAGGTCACCGTCTTCACACATCCGGAAACCCCGACTTCCACATCCCAAGCAAGGAGCATTCCATGAGCACCGACACTTCTTCTCTCCCCCCGATGGAGCAGACGCTCTCCGCCTGGTGGCGTGAGCTGCTTGGCGTCGAGGTGGTCAAGCCGGGAGACCACTTCCTCGAGCTTGGCGGCAACTCGCTGCTGGCGACCCTGCTCTCCAATCGCATCGAGGATGAGCTTGGCATCCACCTGTCGATGGTGGAGCTGTTCGACACCTTGGAGCAGGTGACGGCCCTCTGCCAGGAGAGGCTCGAGGAGGGCAGCGCCAGCCCGGCTTCCTGAGGGGCGGAGCGCCCTGGAGGGGTGCGCGTTACCTTTCGGAACGCACGCTACGTAACACCCCACCCTGACGCGCTGCGTCTTCCGCTAAGGGCGCGAATAAGCAGGGCTGGTGGGGTCGGTACGGAGATTGCCATGTGACAGACGGGTCGCCCTCGGAGGGGCTCGTCTTCCCACATGGAGTCTCCATGAAACCGGAACACCAAGTCGCCTACTGGAAAGAGAACCTGCGGTACATCACCGTCCTGCTGCTCATCTGGTTCGGCGTGTCGTATCTCGCCGGCATCGTGTTCGCCGATCAATTGGATCAGGTGAAGGTTGGAGGCTTCCCAGTGGGGTTCTGGTTCGCGAACCAGGGGTCGGAGATCGTCTTCGTCTTGCTGATCTTCGTCTACGTCCGGCTGATGAACTCGCTCGACAAGAAGTACGGCGTCTACGAGCACTGACCGCGCCCCGGCAAACAGGAGAGCTTCCACATGAGTATTCTGACTTGGACGTGGATCATCGTCGGGGTGACGTTCGCCCTCTACATCGGTATCGCGATCTACACGCGAGCGAAGTCCACGGGGGACTTCTACGTCGCGGAGAAGTCGGTCCATCCCGTGATGAACGGTCTGGCGACAGGAGCGGACTGGATGTCCGCGGCCTCGTTCATCTCGATGGCGGGCCTGATTTCGTTCCTGGGGCGTGACGGCTCCATGTATCTGATGGGCTGGACGGGCGGATATGTGTTGCTGGCCGTGCTGCTGGCGCCCTACCTGCGCAAGTATGGCAAGTTCACCGTGCCGCAGTTCGTAGGTGACCGGTACTACTCGCAGAAGGCCCGCGTGGTAGCGCTGCTGTGCGCCGTCTTCGTCTCGTTCACCTACGTGGCCGGCCAGATGCGTGGCGTGGGCGTGGTGTTCTCCCGCTTCCTCGATGTGGACATCAACATGGGCGTCCTCATCGGCATGACGATCGTCTTCTTCTACGCCGTGCTCGGCGGTATGAAGGGCATCACCTACACCCAGGTGGCACAGTACTGTGTGCTGATCATGGCGTACCTCATCCCCGCCATCTTCATCTCGCTCATGCTGACCGGGAACCCGGTTCCCCAGCTCGGCATGGGCGGCTCGCTTAGCGAGGAGGGGGCGCGGATCCTGGGGGCGCAGTCCGGCGAGCACCTGCTCGACGTGCTCAACCAGATCAGCACCGATCTCGGCTTCAAGGAGTACACCGCCGGCTGGAAGCCGAAGGTGGACACCTTCTTCATCACCGTGGCCCTCATGGTGGGCACCGCCGGCCTGCCGCACATCATCATCCGCTTCTTCACCGTGCCGAAGATCCGCGACGCCCGCTCCTCGGCTGGCTGGGCGCTGCTCTTCATCACCATCCTCTACACCGCTGCTCCTGCGGTGGCGGCCTTCGCCCGCACCAACTTCATCAAGACCGTCCACGGCAAGTCCTACGAGACGGAGGCGCCCTCCTGGTTCAAGAACTGGGAGCGGACCAAGCTGGTGAGCTTCTCGGACAAGAACGGCGATGGGATCATGCAGATCTCCGCCGACAAGGAGCTCAACGAGGTGAATGTCGACCGCGACATCATGGTGCTGGCCAACCCGGAGATCGCGAAGCTGCCGGCGTGGATCGTCGCCCTGGTGGCTGCCGGCGCGCTCGCGGCCGCCCTGTCCACCGCGGCGGGACTGCTGCTCGTCATCTCCGCATCCGTGTCACATGACTTGATGAAGAACGTCATCAGTCCAGACATGTCCGAGAAGGCGGAGCTGATGTGGGCGCGCATCGCCGCGGCGGGAGCGGTGGTCATCGCCGGCTACTTCGGCATCAACCCGCCCGGCTTCGTCGCCCAGGTGGTGGCCTTCGCCTTCGGGCTCGCCGCCTCGTCCTTCTTCCCCATCATCATCATGGGCATCTTCTGGAAGCGGGCCACGAAGGAGGCGGCGATGTCCGGCATGCTCACCGGCATCATCTTCACCACCGCCTACATCGTCTACTTCAAGTTCATGAACCCGGAGCTCAACAACGTGGAGCACTGGTGGTTCGGCATCTCTCCCGAGGGCATCGGTACGTTGGGCATGCTGCTCAACTTCGGGGTGATGACGGTCGTCTCGCTGGTGACGAAGGCCCCGCCGCAGGAGGTGCAGGATCTGGTCGCCAACCTCCGCTTCCCGACGGATGCGGTGGAGTCGGAGGAGACGGCGCTGCCCGAGGAGCCGAGGCGGGCGGTGGGCTAGAGGTAGCGAGGGTGCGTGGATGACGAGCGACTTCGAGCACTCGGAGGTTGCCCTCTTCCAGGCGGACCTCTCTCGTGAGGTGCGGCAGCTCGTCCGCCGGCCGGCGGTGTGGGTGGATGCGAAGTCCACCGTGGGCCAGGCGGCGAGCCTCATGCGCCAGGAGCGTATCTCCTCGGTGCTGGTGCGGACCGAGCCGCCCGGCATCGTCACGGACAGGGACTTCCGCAACCGCGTGCTCGCGGAGGGGTTCGGTCCCGACACCCCCGTCACCCGCATCCTCTCCAGCCCCCTGCGCTCGGTGGATGCGGCCACGCCCATCTACGAGGCGTGGTCGACGCTGCTCGATGCCGGAGTACACCACCTCCCCATCACCCTCGATGGGGAGATCATCGGGCTCCTCACCTCCACGGATCTGCTCAAGTGCTCGGCGCAGGGTCCGGTGGCGGTGCTTCGGCGCGTCGAGCGGCTCTCCTCTCGCGAGGAGCTGCCGGGTTACGGGACGATGGTGGCCGAGATGGTGTCGATGCTGCTCTCGGGCAGGGTCGATGCCTCCGTCATCGCCGGCTTCGTGGCGCGGCTCAACGACGCGCTCCTGCATCTCCTGCTGCGCTGGGCCGTGCGTGATCTGGGCGATCCTCCCGCGCCCTTCGCGTGGATCGTCTTCGGCTCCGAGGGTCGTATGGAGCAGACGCTCCTCACGGACCAGGACAACGCCCTCATCTACGCGGACGAGGGCGCGGCTCGACGCGACTGGTTCCAGGCCCTCGCGGACCGCGTCAACGCGGACCTCGAGGCCGCCGGTTTCCCTCGTTGCCCCGGTGGCTACATGGCGAACCGGTGGAACGGGCCGCTCTCCGAGTGGATTCGGCGCTTCAACGGGTGGCTCGACGAGCCCCGGCCCCAGTCGCTCCTGGATGCGTCCACCTTCTTCGACTTCCGCCGGGTGGCCGGAGAGTTGACGCTCGAGCCGCTCGAGGAGGTACTCGCCCTGGCCGCCCGGAAGCCGGTGTTTCTGCGCTTCCTCGCCAGGGCCGCCATGGAGTTCCGTCCGCCGCCCTCGCTTCTGCTGCGGCTCCGCGGGGACTCGTGGATGCTGGACCTGAAGCGCCAGGGACTCGCGCCCATCGTCTTCCTGGCCCGCTGCTACGGGTTGGAGATCGGCGGTCTCGCGCGCAACACGCTCGAGCGCCTGGACGCCGCCACCCGGGCCGGGCGTATGGAGGAGGACACCCGGGCGCTCATCACCGAGTCGTACCGCTTCCTCCTCGGCCTGCGCCTGCGTCTGCAACTCCGCCTGCTCTCCGAGGGCAAGCCGACGACGAGCAAGGTGGTATTCTCGGAGCTCTCGGTCATCGAGCGCGGCCGGCTCAAGGACTCGCTGCATGCCATCAACCGCTGGCAGGAGACGGCGTCCATCCACTTCCAGTCCGGCTTCTGAGGGCCGGGGCACAGGAGCACGTGCATGTTGCGGATCGTCGCCATGGCGGATACCCACGGTCTCCATGATCGCCTCGAGGTCCCCGATGGGGATGTGCTCATCCACGCGGGAGACCTGACGCGCCGGGGTACGCTCAAGGAGCTGGCCGAGGCGAACCGCTTCCTGGCCTCGCTGCCGCACCGGTACAAGCTGGTGGTGGCGGGCAATCACGACTGGTGCTTCCAGGAGGATCCTCGTCTGGCGCGAGCCCTCCTGTCGGCGGCCACCTACCTGGAGGACGAGTCGATCGTCCTCGGGGGCGTGCGCTTCTACGGCAGCCCATGGCAGCCCTGGTTCCACGGCTGGGCCTTCAACCTGCATCGAGGCCGGAAGCTGGCGCACAAGTGGGCGCGGATTCCGGAGGACACCGATGTCCTCGTCACCCACGGGCCTCCTCTGGGCTTCGGGGACCGACTCCGGGACGGCTCGCGAGTGGGCTGTGAGGAGCTCATGCGGCGCGTACGCGTGGTGCGTCCCAGGCTGCACCTCTTTGGCCACATCCACGAGGACGGCGGCCTCTGGACGGAGGGGGGAACCACCTTCGCCAACGTCACCACGGACGAGGGCCGGCGCGCGGTGCAGGTGCTCACCTGGCCTCCGGAGGCCGCGGTGGAGGAGGAGAGGGCGGGCGCCGGCAGGGCACGCGAGGCCCAGCCGGAGTTGGCGGATTCGTTCCGAACCGGTCTGGTTGTCTGACAGGTTCGGACAGCGCGCAGCCCCCGGAGGCCTCTCTCCCGAGCTCCCTCCGCGGACCGCCGCTGGCAGTGTGAGCTGACGAGGAGGGCCGGCGGAGAGGCTGGGGCTCCGGCCGAGGACGCGATAGAAGGGCACTTTCTTTCGAGGGGGAGAGTGCTCATGTCTGGTTCGTCGTCCGAGGGGGCCGGGGCCCCGCGCCATGTCGGCACGTTGCGAGAGGTCGTTGCGGTCGTCACGGGAGCGAGTCGTGGGGCGGGGCTCGCCATCGCCCGGGTGCTGGGTGAGGCTGGGGCCACCGTCTACGTCACCGGGCGCAGCACGCGCGGCGCCACCACCGAGTCGTTGCCCGGCACCGTGGAGGAGGCGGCCGAGGTGGTGACGGCACGTGGAGGGCGGGGCATCCCCGTACGCGTGGACCACACCGTGGACGCGGAGGTGGAGGCGCTCTTCGCGCGGGTGCGCGAGGAGTCCGGGCGGCTCGATCTGCTCGTCAACAACGTCTGGGGCGGGTACGAGCACTACGAGGGCAATGCCTTCGACGTCCCTTGCTGGGAGCAGCCCTTCCGGGAGCGCTGGGACGCCATGTTCACCTCCGGGATACGCGCGCACCTGGTGGCCAGCAGCCTCGCCGCGCCCCTCCTGTTCCGGAGCGACGCACAGGGCCGACCCGGGCTGTTGGTGAGCACCGTGGCCTGGGCCTTCGGGGGCTACCTGGGCAACCTCTTCTATGACGTGGCCAAGGCGGCCCTCATCCGCATGGCCTTCGGCCTCGCGCACGAGCTGAAGCCCCACCGGGTGGCGGCCGTGGCCCTCGCGCCCGGCTTCATGCGCACCGAGCGGGTGATGGCCGAGCACGCTCGCCAGCCCTTCGACCTCTCCGGCACCGAGTCCCCCGAATACCTGGGACGCGCCGTGGCCGCCCTGGCGGCGGACCCCGAGGTGCTCTCCCTCTCCGGCAGGTTGTTGACCGCGGGGGAGCTCGCCCGCTCGCACGGTTTCACCGACGTGGACGGCCGCCAGCCCGAGCCCTTCCGCCTGCCTTCTTCCGGGTGAGTACGGCGCCGCACGGTTCCTGTTGACCTGGGGCCGGGTTGGAATCAATAGTCCATCCGGATGAACGGATGGAGTTCCTGCCGGACATGAACGCGGCCCCCGCCATGCTGGGCTGGATGTCGTCGCTGGCCGATGCCACGCGGGTGCGGCTGCTGCGCCTGTTGGAGCGGCACGAGCTGACGGTGGCGGAGCTGTGCGCGGTGCTGCAGCTTCCCCAGTCCACGGTGAGCCGGCACCTGAAGGTGCTGGCGGACGATGGGTGGGTGGAATGGCGCCCGGAGGGCACCAGCCGGCTGTACCAGATGGTGACGGACGCGCTGCCGTCGGCGGCCCGGCGTCTGTGGACGCTGGTGCGCGAGCAGATGGCCCGGGCCCCCGCGGCGGAGCAGGACGCGCAGCGGTTGACCGCGGTGCTCGCCGAGCGGCAGACCCGGAGCCAGGCCTTCTTCTCCAGCGCCGCGGGCCGGTGGGACAAGCTGCGCCGGGAGCTGTTCGGCGAGCGGTTCGATCTGCTGGGGCTGCTGGCCCTGCTGGAGCCGGAGTGGTGCGTGGGCGACCTGGGCTGCGGCACGGGGCAGCTCGCCGAGCTGCTGGCGCCGTACGTGCGGCGGGTGGTGGCGGTGGAGTCCTCGGCGGCGATGCTCGAGGCGGCGAGGGCCCGGGTGGGAGACATGGCCCATGTCGAGCTGCACCACGGAGACCTGCAGGCGCTGCCGCTCGACGATGGGACGCTGGACGTCGCGCTGCTCTACCGCGTGCTGCACCACGTGCCCCAGTCGGCGGCGGTGCTCGCGGAGGCCGCGCGGGCCCT
>QKJM01001053.1 GCA_003249315.1 Archangium sp. | reverse complement strand
GCCGAGGGGCACTACGTCCTGCCGAGGACCAAGACGATGCGGGTGGATGCCCACCTCTTCCTCTCGGACAAGCTGCTGTGGGGCGAGGGACCCGAGTCCCCCGGCCTCGAGGCGACCGTATTCGACCAGGTGGTCAACGCGGCCAGCTTCCCCGGCGTGTCCCGGGTAGCGGTGACACCGGACTGCCATGTGGGCTACGGGGTGCCCATCGGCACCGTGGTGGAGACGGAGGGCGTCCTGCTCCCCACCGCCGCCGGCTATGACATCGGCTGCGGCATGGTGCAGCTCCAGACGACCCTCACCGCCGAGGACGTGGCCGACAAGGCGAAGCGCCGCCAGTGGATTGACGAGGTGACGAAGCGGATCGCCGTGGGCGTGGGAGCCTCGCGGGTGCAGAAGCAGCGGCGCATCGACTCGCGCACCTTCGCCGAGGTGGTGCGACACGGGGCCAAGGCGCTGGGCCGACGCGCGGCGGTGACGGAGCGGGACTTCCTCCCGGTGGAGGACGACCGCGTGGACATCCCCGCGCGGGCCTACGAGAAGCGCGGGCAGCTCGGCAGCCTCGGGGGTGGCAACCACTTCACGGAGATGCAGGTGGACGAGGACGGGCGGGTGTGGGTGATGCTGCACACCGGCAGCCGCGGCTTCGGGTGGAACATCGCGAAGCACTACTTCGTGGAGGGAGCGGCGCTGCTGGGGCTGGGCCGTCGCAGCGAGGACTCCATCTGGCTGGACGCGGACAGCCGCCTGGGGCGCGAGTACTGGAACCTGCACAACATGGCGGCCAACTTCGCGGTGGCCAACCGACTCATCATCGGCGAGGCGGTGTGTACGGCGCTCGAGGAGGTGTTCGGCGGGACGGCGGAAATCTATTACGAGATTTCCCACAACCTCATCCAGAAGGAGGCGGGGAAGTTCGTGGCGCGCAAGGGGGCGACGCGGGCCTTCCCGGGGGGACACCCGGCGCTCCAGGGCACGCCGTGGGCGAAGTCGGGGCACCCCATCCTCATCCCGGGCTCCATGGAGACGGGCAGCGCCATCCTCTTCGCGGAGAAGGGGGCGGAGCGGTCCATCTACTCGGTGAACCACGGAGCGGGGCGGCGGCTCTCGCGCGGGCAGGCCCGGCGGGTGCTGAACCAGGGGGAGACGGACCGGCGCATGACGGAGGCCGGGATTCTTCTCAACACCCGCACCACGCCGCTGGACGAGTCGGGGCCCTGCTACAAGAACCTCGAGGACGTGCTGGAGACGGTGGAGCTGGCGGGCCTGGCGAAGGTGGCCCGGCGCCTGCGACCCCTCGCCTGCATCAAGGGCGCGGACTGAGCTAGAGTGGGGAGGGAGATGAACCCGTCTTCCTCCCTCCCCTCCTCCTCATCCTCCCGAGAGGCCGAGCTCGCGCGCGCCGAGGCCGAGCTGGCCCGCGAGGAGGCCCGGCTGGCCGAGCAGTTCCTCCGAACTTCCGCCGAGTCCGAGGCCCTCTCGCGTCGGCTGGCCGAGCTGCGCGAGCAGGTGGCGAGGGTGCCGGCCGAGCGTTGGGGCGACGAGGAGGTGCGAACGGCGGGAGCGCGGCTGGAATCGGCCTCGGTGCATACCGGCTCCACGGAGGACGCGCGAGAGCGGGCGCTGACGGCGCGGCACGAGGCGCTGGAGGCGCGGCAGCAGGCCGGCGAGGAGGTACAGCGCGCGCTGAAGGCGCTGCAGCACCTCAACGCACGGGCTCGGCAGGAGCTGGCTGAGGCGGAAGCGGGGCTGAAGCGCTCGGAGGAGGCGGCGGCGCGAGCCCAGCGAGAACGAGAGGCCGCGGTGCGGGCCCAGCGCGCGCGCGAGGTGACGCAGGCCCGGCACGAGCGCGAGGCGACGCGAGCCCGTCACGTCCCGGTGGCATCGCATGCACGAGCGGCGCCGGAGACCGCGCGGGTGGAGCGCGCGTCCCGAGTTCGGATGGAGGCGGCGATCGACTCACGGAGCGACTCGAACTTCTTCACGGGCTTCTCCCCCGACATCAGCGAGGGCGGCGTCTTCGTGGCGACGGTGCGGACGGTGCCGAGGGGGACACCGGTGGAGCTGGACTTGAGGCTGCCGGGGGGGAGGCCGATGAAGGTGAGCGGCGTGGTGGACTGGACGCGCGAGGCCAACAACAAGACACCGGAGCTGATGCCGGGCCTGGGAGTGCGGTTCACCGAGCTGCCGCCGGAGGTGGCGGCGGCTATCTCCGCCTTCGTGGGCGCGCGCGAGCCGCTGTTCTTCCCGGCCTGAGCCCCGAGCCGAGCTCGGGAGGGCACCCCCTGGACGGACTCCTCGTCAGCCATGCTCCCGGTCGAGCGCGTCCAGCAGGCCCCGGGCCTCGACGTCCTCCTGCTGGTGGGCCTTCACCTCCGCCACTTCCTCCCAGCGTATCCACCCCTGCTCGGCCGCGTGCCTCGCCGCCGTCACCGTGTCGTCCACCGCCAGCATCTGGCTCCCCGCGGCGCGAATGTCCTCCGCTATCCGCGCCAGCTCCCGCTCCCTCCCTGCCCGGTGCCACACGTTACGGATGTACACGCAGAGAATCCGCCCCGGAAACTCGCGGACGATGGTGCGGTAGTGCTCCGCGTCCTCCTGCCCGCTATCTCCGATGAGGATGAAGCGCAGCGACTCCAGCGTCCCCATCGCCTCGCGAATCTTGTCCAGCTTGTGCCCGTGCCCGCCTCCCGGCGCGAAGCCGTGGCGACTCAGCCCCCAGTCGCGCAGCAGCAGCGGCCCCGCCGGTATCCGGTGCAACCCGAGGAACTCGTCCAGGTGCTCGTAGAGGTTCCACGGACTGGAGGACACATAGAAGATGGGGTTGAGAGCCCGGCCCCCCTTCCCCTCGTGCAGCGCCGCGTAGAAGGCATCCACGCCCTCGAAGGGCAGGCGCGTGCGGTGCTCGGTGAGGAAGAGCGCCCAGGCCCGCTTGAGGAAGTTGGTGACGTTGGTGACGATGACCGTGTCGTCGATGTCGCTGATGACGCCGTACTCGGCATCGGGGCCGCTCACCAGCACCGGCGCGCGCACCTTCTCCACTCCCTCCGGGTCCGGCGAGAGCAGCTCCAACTCCACATCGTGCCAGCCCGCCTTCACCCCCGCCGGCGGCTCCACCCTCAGCTCCAGGAAGCCCTCCTCGTCGGTGACGCCCTCCCAGCGGTGCTCGCCCCAGCGCGCCACCACCCGCGCGTGCGGAATCTCCACCGTCATGTACCGCTTCCACGAGGCAATCGCGCTGCCCAGCAGCGTGTGCCGCTTCCACGGCGGCCTCACGTGCCGGTCCTCCAGCACCCGCGCCTT
>QKJM01000950.1 GCA_003249315.1 Archangium sp. | reverse complement strand
CGAACACAGTCAGGCATGGGGAAAACATGGGAACGATGACAAGCCGGTACCATTCACCCGGCGGGAGGGAAGCGTGTGGTGTGGAGGACTCCGTAGGCCTCCCCAGCCACTCAGCGAGACTGTCGTCCCTAGAAGGTTCCGATGGCGAAGTGGATCTGCGCCATGGGCTCGTTGAGCGTCTCGTCCGGGTCCAGGTTCACGCCCACGTCGAAGGCCAGCGGACCCACCGGCGTCTGGTAGCGCAGCCCCGCCCCCGCCGAGTACCTCAGCGACTTGAGCTCATACCGCGTCCGGTCCAGCCACAGGTTGCCCGCCTCCAGGAAGAGGCCCAGCTCCAACGAGGCCCGCGTCGGAATCCGCAGCTCCGCCTTGGCCAGGGTGAACAGCTCCCCGCCCTCGCTGGTGGGGGGCCTGCCTCCGAGCACCGCCAGCCGGTCCGCGCTGCACCCCGCCGGGTGGATGAGCGAGCGGCAGTCCGCCAGCTCCCTCCGCAGCTCCGTGCGCCGATCCTCCGCCAGGACGCCGTCCTCCCGGTGGCCGCGCAGGCTGCTGGAGCCGCCCAGGAAGAAACGCTTGGAACCGATGACCTGCGCGTCCTCCTCCAGCGGAACGATGGTTCCTGCCCGCACCGACAGCGCCAGCACCGCTCGGTCCATCACCGGCGCGTACATGCTCACGCTCCCCGCCAGCTTCAGCCCGTTGATGGGCAGCTCCGGCAGCGGCTCGCCCTGGCTGTTGGTGGGCTCCGAGCGCAGCCCCCTCATCAGCTCGGCGCTGGTGGCCACCACCAGACCCTTGCGCGGATTGGCCGGGTCGTCCCTCAAGTCCAGCGTGGCCGTGTGCCGCAGCGAGTGCAGCAGGAAGAGGCCGAAGGGGAAGCGCAGCCTTATCTGGTCCGCGCGGCTCTCCGTGGTGAGCAGCCCGTTCTCCGGCTCCAGCAGGTTGTTCTCCAGCTCGTACTGCAGCGCCATGCTCAGCCAGCGCGTCACCGTCCAGTCCAGGCCGGCCACCACCGCGGCGCGACTGGAGATGTACGAGGGCCGCTGCACGCGCTCGAAGATGAGATCCGTCCGCGCCCCCACCTCCAGCGGCAGCAGCCAGTAGAGCCGGGGCTGCACCGCCGACAGCACACCCCTGCCACCGAAGTCGACCAGCCACGGCGGAAGATCGAAGACGGGCTGGGCCGTCCCATCATCCAATGGGAGCCCGTTCCCCGCGGCCTCGCTCTCCCGCTGATCCTCCAGGGCCTGCACGCTCCAACCGAAGTAGTTGAGCTTCACCCGGCTGGAGAGGTTCAGGCCGCGCCCGTCCACATTCGGCCACGCCAGGTCCAGCACCATGCGCGGACCTTCCGCCAGGAAGTACCCACCGGCCACCTCCCCTTCCGTGTGCGCACGCTCGCGCAGCTCCACCACCACGTCCTTGCTGGCCTCCGGCACGTCCGGCTTCTCCAGCCGCACCGTCACCTGCCGGAAGATGTTCAGCAGCGTCAGCCGGCGCTGGCTCTCGAAGAGCTTCTCCGGATCCAACACCTCGTCTTCCTTGAGGCGCAGGTTGGCCCGCACCACCTCCTCCTCCGTGCGCACCAGCCCCTTGACGAGAATCCGCCCCACCGTCACCCGAGGCCCCGGCTCCAGACGGTAGACGACGCGGATGCTCTCGCCCTCCGGCTTCGGCTCGGCTTCCACTCGCGCGAAGAGGTAGCCCTTGCGCCCCAGCGCGGTGATGAGCGCCTGCCTTCCCTGCTCCACCGCCTCCAGGCTCAGCGGCTCTCCCGGCTTCAGCGACACCAGGCGCTTCCCGTCGAAGCCTGGCGGGCCTCCCTCCAGATGCACCTCGCCCACGCGCCTCTGCGGGCCCTCGTGTACCTGGAACCAGGCCCGCGCCGTGCGCCTCTCCACGTCCACCCGCAGCCGGGTGAAGCGCACCTGCGCCTCCAGGAAGCCTCTCTCCCGGTAGGCCTCCGTCATCACCTCCGCCGCGTCCCGGTACGCCTCCTCCACGAAGACGGTGGCCGGCTCGAACTCCCGCACCGCCCGCCTCGCACCGCCACGCTGCGACTCCGGATCCTCCTGGAAGCGGGGCCCGGCCTCGAAGCGCGGCTGCCTCGCACGGATGCGCTCCACGAGCAGTTCGCGCAGCGCGACGCTGGAGAGCACCGTATTGCCGCGGAAATGCACTCCGCGCACGCGCAGCGGGTGGCCCTCCCGGATGTCGAAGGCCAGCACCGCGCGCTCGCCATCCGGGCGTAGCACCTCGCGCGTCTCCACGTACACGTCGTGGAAGCCGCGGTAGCGGTAGAAGGACTCCAGCCGCCGCACCAGCCGGGCCACCGTCGACCCATCCAGCGGCTCCGCCCCGTCATAGGCCAGCACCCGCTCCAGCAGCCTGCTCTCGAAGCGGTGGTTGCCGTGGAAGCGGAAGGTGAAGCGCGGCCCGGCGGAGATGGGCACCACCACCGTCGCCTCCTCTCCCTCCTCGGAGAGAAGGGGCATCCCCACGTGGGCGCGGTAATAGCCCCGCTGGCGCAACAGCTCGCGCATCCGCTCCAGCCCCGCATCCAGCCCTCCCCGATCCAACACACCGCCCACCTTCAACCCCAGCGTGGCCAGCAACTCCGAGAGCGACAACCCAGGGCTGCCCGTCACGGAGACGGCCGCGACCCTCGTGGGCGTGCCCTCCTCCAGCTCGAACACCAGCGCCACACCACCCGATACCTGCTCGCGCCGCACCTCCACGCTCGCGTCGTTGTAGCCCTGGCGCCCGTACGCCCGCAGCAGCCCCGCCTTCGCCGCCTCCAGCGCCTCCTCGTCCAGCCGCTGGCCCACGGCGATGCCGCCCTGCTTCAGCACCTCCTTCAGCGCCTCGTCGCCCAGCACGGTGTTGCCCTCCACCGCCAGCCGGATGATGGGCTGCATGGGCGTGAGTTCGAACACCACGCGCACGCCGCCGGGCACATCCAGCGCGCGCACCACCACGTCCGAGAAGCGCCCGCTGGCCCACAGCCGCTCCACCGAGCGCCGCACCGTGCGCGCCGACAGCGCCTGCCCCTCGCGTACCGCCACCAGCTCCGCCAGCCCCTCCGAGTCCACCTCCGCCGGAAGCTGCAGCACCACCCGCACCACCTCCGGTGCGTCCGGCACGTCCGCCTCCACCAGCGGCTGGGCCGCCGCGCTCCCCACCAGCAACAGGCCGAGCGCGAGCGCTACTCGGACTCCCAGCTCAGCTTGAGCTCGAGGCCAAGGTTGCCCACCGGAATCTCGCTGTTCTCGTTGTCCCACTGGGCTCGCGCGGAGAGTCGGTT
>QKJM01000571.1 GCA_003249315.1 Archangium sp. | reverse complement strand
CCGGCCTCCCAGGTGCGGCTGGCCGCGCTGGAGGTGGTGGCGGTGCGGCCGGTGCCGGAGGCGGCCACTGCAGTGCGCTCGCTCATCGGCGGGGAGGACCTGGTGGTGGCGGCCTCGGCGGCGCGCGTGGCCGGGATGCTGAAGGACGCGGAAGCGCTGCCGCTGGTGCGCTCGCTCGCCGAGCGGGTGCCGCGGGAGATGGATCTGGCCGAGCCGGTGGCGGGGGCGCTGGTGGCGCTCACGGGGAAGGGATCGGAGGCGGTGCTGCGGTCGTGGCTCCAGCACCCGCATGCGAACGTGCGTCGCGTGGCGGCTGGGTTCCTGTCGGACCTCACCGGTGCGCCGGTGCGCGCCCTTCACGTGGAGTGGCCGGAGGACACGCGCCGCCCCGAGGCCGCGAAGGCGGGTACCACGCTCACCTTCCGTACGCGCAAGGGGGACTTCACCGTCCCGCTGGACGCGGAGGAGGCGCCGCTCACCTCGGCCAACCTCGTGTCGCTAGCGCGAGAGGGGTACTTCCGGGGCCTCACCTTCCACCGGGTGGTGCCGGACTTCGTCGCCCAGGGGGGAGATCCCCGCGGGGACGGGGAGGGCGGTCCGGGCTGGTCCATCCGGTGTGAGATGACTCGCCGGCCCTACCTCCGCGGGGTGATGGGGATGGCGCTGGCGGGCAAGGACACGGGAGGCAGCCAGTTCTTCTTCACCCACGCCCCGCAGCCTCACCTGGACGGCCGCTACACGGCCTTCGGTGAGGTGACGCGGGGCATGGACGTGGTGGACCGGCTGCTCGAGGGCGACATCATCCTCGATGTGGAGGTGTCGCCCTAGAGCAGCGGCTCGCTCAGCTCGCCACGCGCTTGGGCACCTTGCCCGGCGTGAAGCCGGCCCAGAGGGTGTTCTCCGCGTTCTCCATGTCCTCCACCATCTTGCGGATGTTCTGCCACTCCGTGTCCGGAATCCGCAGGAAGGCGTCGGCCAGCCTCGGGTCGAACTGCGTCCCCGAGCAGCGCTTGATCTCGTCCCGCGCCACCGACAGCGGCCGCCCCTTGCGGTACGGTCGGTCCGAGGTGATTGCATCCACCGTGTCGGCGATGGCGAAGATGCGCGCCCCGATGACGATCTCCTCGCCCTTGAGCCCCTGCGGGTAGCCCTTGCCGTCCCACCGTTCCTGGTGGTGCAGGACGATCAGCGAGGCCTCGTGCAGGTACTGCAGCTTGGCGAGGATCTTGTAGCCGTACTCCGGGTGCTTGCGCATCTCCACCCACTCCTCGGGGGAGAGCGGACCGGGCTTGAGCAGGATGGTGTCGCTCACGCCGATCTTCCCGATGTCGTGCAGCAGCGCTCCCTGCTCCACCACTTCGAGCTGGGTCTGCGTCATGCCGATCTCCTCGCCGATGCGTCGCGAGTAGAGCGACACCCTGCGCGAGTGCCACTGCGTCTCCGTGTCGCGGTAGTCCAGCGCGCTGATCAACCCGTCCAGCAGACCGTTGGTGCGCTCCACCACCATGCGCTCCAGGTCCTGGTTGATCGTCGTCAGCTCCGCGTTCTTCTCCGCCACTTCCCGAGTGAGTCGCTCGTTGGCCTCCACCAGTCGGTAGTGCTCGAAGGCCTGCCGTACCGCGCTGGTCAGCTCGCTGAGCGACCAGGGCTTGCCCAGCAGGCGGAACACCTCACCGCGGTTGACCGCCTCCGAGGCGGTGCGGAAGTCCGCCGCCGCGGTCAGCATCAGCCTGACCGCGCGCGGGTTCCTCTCCCGCAGGGTGCGCAACAGCTCCACGCCGTTGAGCAACGGCATCATGAAGTCCGTCAGCACCACCTGGACACCCTCCTCCTTGGCGGCCTGGGCGGGATCCGTGTGGGTGATGACTTCGTAACCCTCCGACTGGAGGATTCGCGACAGCGCAGCGAGAATCAGCGGATCGTCATCCACTACGAGGATGCGGTCCATGCAACAGGCCTCCCAACCCGGCTCGAGGGACGGACATAGACTACAGGAGACGCCGTTATACACGGCTTCCCTCCCGGAGGTCACACCCCTCTCCACCAGAGCGCCGACTTCCTGCCTGCTGGACAACCCCGTGGAAACCCCCGACTCTTTCTGGAAAGAGCGGAACAACCGGGCTCACGTGCCGCTTGCCTGTTCCGCTGGGGGTGGTCTATGGTCGCCAGAGTAGCTGCATTGTGGTGTAACTCCTTGATTTCTGGAGAGTTCTCCGATGCCTAGAGCCTCCGCAGGGTCGGTCCCGGTGGTGGTCATGGGGTTGGGAGCCATCGGCCAGGAGATCGCCAGGGCTGCCCTGCTCTCACCCGAGGTGGAACTGGTGGGGGCGGTGGATCCCCACCCGAAGCTGGTGGGGCGCGCGCTGGCGGAGGTGCTGGGCGGCGCCGGGCCGAAGGCCAGGGTGGCCAGCACGCTGGAAGCGGCGGTGGGACGGCGCCAGGGCGTCGTGTTGCTGCATGCGACCGGCTCGCGGCTGGAGCAGGTGATGGAGCAGCTCCTGGGAGCGGTGAAGCTGGGCCTCCCGGTGGTGTCCACCTGCGAAGAGCTGGCCTTTCCCTTCCTCAGGTACCCCGAGCTGGCGCAGAAGCTGGATCGCGCCGCGCAGCGGGCGGGGGTGCCCGTGCTGGGCACCGGCGTCAACCCCGGCTTCGTGATGGACAGGTTGGTGGCCACGGCCGGGCAGGTTTGCGGTCCGGTGCGTCGGGCCCTCGTCACCCGCGTGGTGGACGCGCGCACGCGCCGCGAGGCGCTGCAGCGCAAGGTGGGCGCGGGGCTGACCGAGGACGAGTTTTTCTCCCGGGTGGACCAGGAGCAACTGGGCCACGTGGGCCTGGTGGAGAGCGCGGCGCTGTGCGCGCTGGGGCTCGGCATGGACTGTGACGACTTCGAGGAGGAGATCGTCCCCGTCATCGCCGAGGAGGAGATCACCGGGGGGGCCTTCCCGGTGCAGAAGGGGAGGGTGGCGGGAATCTTCCAGTCCGCCGTGGGACTGGAGGAGGGGCGGGAGCGGGTGCGGTTGGAGCTGACGATCGCGGTGGGCGCGGAGGCGCCGGGAGACCGCATCGAGCTGGATGCAGAACCGAAGGTGGAACTGGAGATTCGCGGAGGCGTGCCCGGGGACCGCGCCACCGCCAACGTACTGGTGAACGCCGCGCCCCGTGTGACGGCCGCCGAGGCCGGGCTACTGACCGTGCTCGAGCTTCCCGCCGGTCGCTGAAGGGAGAGGGACATGCTGGACAAGAACGCCATCGGCCGGGCTTCCCCGCCGTTCCTGAACGAGGTGGAGAAGGGGCTCATCCGGCGCTTCGCCGAGTCGCTGGGAGACTACAACCCCATCTACTACGACGAGGAATATGCCCGGGCCTCGGGCTATCCCACCGTGGTAGCGCCGCCCACCTTCCCCGCGTCCTTCAGCTCGGCGGCGGACTTGCGCGAGCTGCTCGGCGTGGGCATCAAGAGTCTGCTGCACGCCGAGCAGTCCTTCGAGTACGAGCGCCCCATCTTCGCGGGGGACCGCATCTTCGTCTCCACGCGGGTGGCGGACGTGCTCGAGCGAACTGGCCCGGCCGGAAAGATGGATGTCGCCATCATCGAGGACGAGGGACGGGACGAGGAAGGCAGCCTCGTGTTCCGCGCCCGCCGGACGCTCATCGTCCGTGCCGCCAAGGAGAACCCGTGATGCCCGCGCGCAAGCTGTACTTCGAGACCATCCGCGTCGGTGATGAGCTGCCGGCGCTGGCCAAGGCCCCCATCGATCGGGTGCAGCTGGCCCGCTATGCCGGCGCCTCCGGTGACTTCAACCCCATCCACGTGGATGAGGTGTACGCCAAGAGCGTGGGCATGCCCTCGGTGTATGCCCCGGGCATGCTCGTCATGGGCATGCTGGGCCAGCTCATCAGCGACTGGGCCCGCGGCGGCCAGCTCCGCCGCTACCACGTCCGCTTCATCAAGATGGTCTGGCCCGGCGACACCATCGTCTGTAAGGGCCGGGTGAGCGATCGCCACGGCGAGGGAGGGCGCTACTTCGTCGAGGTGGAGATCTGGGCGGAGAACCAGAAGGGCGAGCTGGTGATGAAGGGCCAGTCCACCATCCAGCTCTTCTACTCGCTCGAGGACGAGAACCGGCAGCGCGCCGGCCAGTCCCCCATCGTCATCGAGGTGCCCCGCGAGAGCATCCTCTCCGCTTCCTCCTCCTCCGAGGAGGCGGACGAGGACGATCAGGCCACCGCCTCGGGCTCCAAGAAGACGCCTCGGGAAAAACCCGCCGCCAAGATGGCCTCCGCTCCCAGGAAAGCCCGGAAATAACGGCTTCCTCCCTCGTGTGTCGGGCGGTGGACTCCTCGCCGCTCAACGCGAGGCGTTAGTCACGGTTGACTCCAGAATCAATCGACGTAACCTTGCCGGTGTCCCACGCGGGGCCGCGGTCCGGAATCCTTCTGGTCGAGAGCCCCCCTTCGTTCGGGAGTGGCTCATGTCCACCGGCATCAACACGTACAAGACCGACCTTCGGGAAATCTTCTTCACGCTGTTCGAGCAGTTTGGGTTCGATCAGGTCGTGGGCCAGGAGCCCTTCGAGGCCTGGGGCCCGGAGGAGGCCAAGGCCGTCCTCCAGGAGGGCTACCGGTTCTCCAAGGAGGTCCTGGGGCCTCTCAACGCGACGGGAGACCGGGAGGGGTGCCGGCTGGAGAACGGGCAGGTGTTCACCCCCAAGGGCTTCAAGGAGGCGTGGCAGAAGCTCTACGAGCAGGGCTTCAAGTCGGTGTCGGTGAGCCCGGAGCACGGGGGCCAGGGCGGCCCGATGATGATGCAGGTGCTGCTCGAGGAGATGCTCTCGGGCGCCAACAGCGCCTTCAACATGTACCCGGGGCTGGCCTTCGGCGCGGCGGAGCTGCTGGCCGAGTGCGGCACGGCGGAGCAGAAGAAGCTGTACGTGGAGCGGATGCTCAACGGCACCTGGGGCGGCACCATGTGCCTCACCGAGCCGCATGCGGGCTCGGACGTGGGCGCGTCGAAGACGGTGGCGAAGAAGAACGCGGATGGCACCTACAGCATCCGCGGGACGAAGATCTTCATCTCCGGCGGCGACCATGACATGGCGGGCAACGTCATCCACCTGGTGCTGGCGCGGATCGACGGCGCGACGCCGGGCACCAAGGGCCTGTCGCTGTTCATCGTGCCGAAGCTGCGGGTGGGCGCGGACGGCTCCTCGAGCGGGAGCAACGACGTGTCCGTGGGCTCCATCGAGCACAAGATGGGGATCAACGGCTCTGCGACGTGCGTGCTCAACTTCGGGGAGAACGACGGCTGCCTCGGCGAGCTGGTGGGCGGCGTGGAGCACGCCGGCATGAGCCAGATGTTCCGGATGATGAACGGCGCGCGCATCGCCGTGGGCATCCAGGGTCTGGCGCTGGCGAGCGCGGCGTACTTCAACGCGCTGGACTACGCGAAGGACCGCAAGCAGGGCGCGCACTTCACGAAGTTCAAGGATCCGACCGCGCCGCGCGTGTCCATCATCGAGCACCCGGACGTGCGGCGGATGCTGCTGGATCTGAAGGCGCACGTGGAGGGCATCCGCGCGCTGCTGGTGAAGCTGGCCATGCACACGGACAAGGCCCGGATGATGGCGGGCAAGGATGACGAGCAGGCCGCCTACCACCGCGGGCAGGTGGAGCTGCTCACCCCGCTGGTGAAGGCGTACTCGTCGGATCAGGCCTTCCGGCTGTGCGCGCAGGCCATCCAGGTGTACGGCGGCGCCGGCTACTGCCAGGACTACCCGGTGGAGCAGTACACGCGCGACTCGAAGATCTTCTCCATCTACGAGGGCACCAACCACATCCAGGCGATGGATCTGGTGGGCCGGAAGATGGGCCAGGCGGGCGGCGCGCACTTCCAGCAGTTCATGGCGGACGTGGGCGGCTTCGTCGAGACCCACCGCGAGCACCCGGTGTACGGCGAGGCCGTGCGGCAGCTCGCGGCGGCGCAGGAGGGCATCATGTCCAGCGCGATGGCGGTGCTGGGCTGGTCGCAGGACGCGGCGAAGGTGCCGCTCATCCCCCTGTCCGCCAACCGCTTCCTGCAGATGATGTCCGAGCTGGCGGTGGGCTGGTTGCTGCTGGATGCGGCCGTCATCGCGGAGAAGGCGGCGGAGAAGGTGTCCGAGAGCAGCCCGGACAAGGCCTTCTACGAGGGCAAGAAGTGGAGCGCCCTGTGGTTCGCGCGCAACGTGCTGCCCAACGTGGAGCAGGCCGCGCGGATGATGGCGCTCGAGGATTCCTCGCCGGTGGAGATCCCCGTCGAGGCGTTCGGCGGCAACTAGCTACTCCGCCTCGCGCACCCCGATGGCGAGCTGGCCGAGGCCCACGGTCTTGGCCAGCTCCATCACCTGCACCACGGTGCCATGGGGGACGCCCTCGTCGGCCTGGACGATGACCACCGTGTCCGGGTCCTTCTGGTGGGCGGCGTCGAAGGCGCGCTTGAGCTCGTCCTCGCTGACGACGTCGCCGGCGAGGACGAAGCGTCCGTCCGAGAGGATGGCCACCGACAGATCCTGCGTGCGCGCGGTGACGTCGGTAGCGCCGCCCTTGGGCAGGTTCACCTTCAGGCCGGCCTGGGCGCCGCCGCCGGGGGCCTGCTGGACGATGACCGAGCTGGTCACCATGAAGATGATGAGCAGCACGAGGAAGATGTCCGTCAGCGGGGTGATGTTGATCTCCGCGAAGCCGGCGTCCTCGCCGCCGCCCTCGCCGTCTCCCGGTATCCTACCCATCGCCATGGGTTGCTCCTGAGGCTTCCGTCAGGGGGCGGGCCTCCGAGGAGGCCGGCGCCACGGTGGGGGAGGGGGCCTGGGCCGAGGCCAGGGTGCGCTCGCGCAGCAGCTCGGCGAACTCGTCCCCCATGAGGCGCAGCTCCACCAGCAACCGGGACAGCCGCGCCTGGAAGTAGTTGTAGAAGGCCATGGCCTGCACCGCGACGAGGATGCCCACCGCGGTGGCCACCAGGGCCTCGGAGATGCCGATCATCACCGCGGAGGTGCCGCCAGTACCGCCGGACTGCACGTCCAGGCCCAGATCCTTGAAGGAGCGCATGATGCCGGCCACCGTGCCGAAGAGGCCGACGAAGGGGGTGAGCGAGCCGATGGTGGCCAGCAGCCACAGGTTGCGCCGCAGCCGGAGGCCCACCTGGGCCCGCTCGCGCTCCACCGCGGCCTCCACCCCGTCGCAGGCCCCTCGGGTGCGCTCGTAGCGCTCGAAGCCGGCGAGGAAGATGTCCGCCACGGGGGTGTTGGAGCGCTCGGTCGCCGTCCGGGCGGCCGTCAGATCTCCCCGGAGGAGGTGCTTGTGGACGGTATCCCCCAGGGAGCGGGAGCGCTCGCGCACCCCCCAGAGGGCAATCAGCCGCTCGATGGCCACCACGGTCGCCACCACGGAGGAGAAGAGGAGGAGGGCGAGGGTGAAACCGCCGATGCGCAGGTAGTGGAGGAGGTCGGAAAGGCTCATGAATGGTGGCCAGGAGGGTGGGCCTGGCGCGAGACTAAAGGAATGAACCGCGCAGTCGCAGCAATCTTCCTGGCCTTCGTCTGTTCCGGCTGTCCCAAGCGCATCGATTTCGGGCCCACCGGGCAGGTGACCGACGCCGGGGAGCTCCTCCAACTCGTCGGCGCCGCCCAGGCCCAGGCCGTCACCGTGGTGGGTGATGGGAAGCTGCGGGTGGAGTCGCCCCGGGAGAAGGGGAGTGTCTCGGTGTACGTGGCCGCCTCTCGCCCCGGGCTGCTGCGCATGGAGCTGTTCGACTTCTTCAACCGCCCCATCGCCGTGCTGGTGACGGACGGGGCGCGCTTCGGCCTCCTCCAATTCCAGGAGAACACCTTCTACCAGGGGCCGGCCACCCCCCGGAACCTCTCGCGCTTCCTGCCCGTGGCCCTGCCGAGCGAGGAGCTGGTCTCCATCATGCTCGGCCAGGTGCCGTTCATCCCCGCCTCGCGGATGGCGCTGCGCTTCGACCGGGAGGAGGGCCTGTACGTGCTCACCCTCCAGGCGGGTGAGGCGACGCAGCGGCTCCACATCCACCCCACCTTCCTCCGGGTGGTGCGCAGCGACGTCGAGGGGGTCTCCGCCTACGATCTGGAGTACGACCGGTTCCGGGAGCGCGAGGGGCTCGTCTTCCCCGAGGAGGTGACGTTGCGCTCCGACGCGGCCCAGGTCCTCCTGCGCCTCCGCTACACGGAGATCTCCCTCAACGAGGGCCCGGATCCGACCCTCTTCGAGCTGATCCCGCCCGAGGGCATTCCCGTGGTAGAGGTGGGCGAGGGCGGACAGTCTCTTCCTCCTCTCCATCTGCCGGAGGCCCCGCCCGACTCCTGAGCGAGCGGGAGTCAAGAATTCAGCGCAGGCTGGAATCTCGGCTACAATGGGCGGACTTCGGAGCCGTTCGGGCCCCGTGAGAGTGACATGGCACAGATCAAGCTTGGCGAACTGCTGATCAAGGCGAACGTGCTCCAGGAGAGTCAGCTACGGACTGCGCTCTCGGAGCAGGCGAAGTGGGGCGGGAAGCTGGGAGAAATCCTGGTGCGGATGAGCTTCGTGACCGAGGACATCCTGGTGAGGGCGCTGTCCAAGCAGCTCGCCATTCCGGCCGTCAACCTGGACGCGTTGAAGGAGGTGCCGAAGCACGTG
Organism: Archangium sp.; assembly: GCA_003249315.1. Lineage (GTDB taxonomy): Bacteria > Myxococcota > Myxococcia > Myxococcales > Myxococcaceae > QKJM01. The sequence goes on along the minus strand of QKJM01000571.1, from coordinate 3,730 downwards.
CTGACCCGGATCCCGATGCAGACGGCGCGGGACTTCGCGGTGCTGCCGCTGCAGCTCCGGGATGACGGGAAGACGCTGGCGGTGGCCATGGCGGATCCGCTCAACGTGCGGCAACTGGATGAGCTTCGGGCCATCACCAAGTGCCGGATCGCCCCCAGCGTGGCCGGTCGCACGTCGATCGCCCGGGCCATGGCGCGCCTCTACGACGACTCGGAGGAGCTGTCGGAGGCGGACGCGGCGGGCTTCAAGGTGGTGGACGCGCAGGGCCGCACGGTCGTCAAGCACATGGGCGACGTCCAGGGGGCTCCCCAGCCGGCAAAGACCCCCGCGCCGACCAGTCCCCCGTCGCGCGAGACGCCGGCGGTGCGCGGCGGCGGCGGTAGCGGCGCGGCGGAGCTGCTGCGCAGCGTGGAGGAGGTCCAGCGCAAGGAAGTGGCTGCCCTCAAGGCCATGGTGGAGTTGCTCATCGAGAAGGGTGTCTTCACCCGCGACGAGTACCTGGCGAAGGTCAAGCGCTAAGCCCCCGGCCTCCTCATGCGCAAGAAGATTGGCGAGCTGCTCATCGAGTCTGGAGCCGTTACCGAGGACCAGGTCCGCAAGGCTCTTGGCCAACAGCGGGCCTTCGGCCACGGGCAGCGGTTGGGCTCCGTGCTGGTGAACCTGGGCCATGCCTCGCAGGCGGCCGTGTCCCGCGCATTGGCGCGTCAGTCCAACCTGCCCTTCGTGGAGCTGCCGGAGATTCCTTCCGAGGTGGGCGCGATCGTCTCGCTCGACTTCCAGGCCGAGCACCGACTGATACCGTTCCGGCTGGAGAAGCAGGGGAGGAGCGAGCGGCTGTTCGTGGCGGTGGATGATCCGACGGATCTCTCCGTGGTGGACGAGCTGCGGTTCCAGCTCAACAAGCCCATCGGCGTCTTCGTGGCGGCCCCGGACGATGTCGATCGGGCACTCGAGCAGGCTCGCGGTGGCGATGGAGTGGATGTGGTGGAGGCCATCTCCCTGGATGAGGACGACGGGGTGGTGCTCGAGATCGAGCATGGCTCCGCCGGGATGTCGGCGGGAGGCGGGCACGGTTCCGCGTCGGCGAAGCCCCCCCCGCCTCCACCGGACGCGGGCCTGCTGGACTGGGAGCTGCCTCCCGCGCTCGAGGACGACAACGACGTAACTCCTCCTACCCCGAGGTTCGCCCTGAAGCCCTCCGTGCCCCCACCGGCTCCACCGCCCGACTTCGATGAGGAGGAGGATGGCGACATCACCCTCATCACCCCGCTGTCGGCGCTGAAGCCGAAGCCCACGACGGCCCCCGTGCGGCCGCCCCCTCCGCCGGTGCAGGAGAGCGAGGATCTCCTGGAGGAACTCCTGGGAGAGCCGGAGCCCGAGCCCGCGGCGAGCGGCAAGCCGCGCGTGCCGGTGGTCGTGTTCGGGGGCGCGGCCCAGGGGCTGCCGCAGCCGCCCCCGCCGCCGGAGCCTCCGGACTTCTCCGAGGCCGATCTGAAGGTGCTGGAGGACATCGAGCGGCTGGCGGCGGGAGGGGAGTCAGTGCTGGATACGGAGAAGGTGAAGCCGGCGCGCATGGTGGCCAGCCTCATCCGCCTCCTCCTCCGCAAGCGCATCATCCAAGAGGAGGAGTTCCTGGAGGAGCTGTCACGGAAGTGAAGCCCCGGGCCGGGTGTTCCGGCCGACCGTGAGCGCCATGTCCGAGCCCCTGCTGGAGGTCCACGGCCTGAAGACCCAGCTCTCCCTGGAGGAGGGCCCGGTGCTGGCGGTGGACGACGTGTCCTTCGCCCTGCCACCCGGAGGCACGCTGGGCGTCGTGGGAGAGAGCGGCTGTGGCAAGAGCCTCACCGCGCTCTCGCTGATGAGGCTGGTGCCCGAGCCACCCGGGCGGATCGTCGGCGGGGACATCCGCTTCCGGGGAGAGAGCCTGCTGGCGCTCCCCGAGGCGCACATGCGGCGCCTGCGCGGGCGCCACCTGTCGATGATCTTCCAGGAGCCGATGACCTCCCTCAACCCCGTCTACACGGTGGGCGAGCAGATAGCGGAGGGGGTGCGGCTGCACCTGGGCCTCTCGAGGGCCGCCGCGCGCACGCACGCGGTGGAGATGTTGCGGCAGGTGGGCATTCCCGCCCCGGAGCAGCGCGTGGACGGCTACCCGCACCAGCTCTCCGGAGGCATGCGCCAGCGGGTGATGATCGCCATGGCGCTCGCGTGCGGCCCGGAGCTGCTGATCGCCGACGAGCCCACCACCGCGCTGGATGTGACGATTCAAGCGCAGATACTGGAGCTGCTGAAGCGGCTGCGGGCCGAGCGCGGCATGGCGGTGATGTTGATTACGCACGACCTGGGCGTGGTGGCCGAGAGCTGTGACGCGGTGGTGGTGATGTACGCGGGCCGGGTGGTGGAGCGGGCGCCGGTGAAGGCGCTCTTCCGTCGGCCGGCGCACCCGTACACCGCGGGGCTCCTGCGCTCCATGCCGGGGCACCCGGACGAAGGGGTAGGGGATCGTCAGCGGTTGCGGACGATTCCCGGGATGGTTCCGAGCCTGCGCCGGCTGCCGGCTGGTTGTCGCTTCCGCGAGCGCTGCGATCGCGCGCAGGAGGTGTGCGCGAGGGTGGAGCCGGTGCTGGAGACGAAGCGGGAGGGCCAGGAGGCCGCCTGCCACAACCCGGTGCCCGCGCCATGAGCGAGCCCCTGCTGCGGGTGAGGGAGCTGAAGACGCACTTTCCGGTGCGCGGTGGCCTGTTGGGGCGGGTGCGCGGCACGGTGAAGGCGGTGGACGGGGTGAGCCTCGACGTGCGGCGCGGCGAGACGCTCGGCCTGGTGGGGGAGAGCGGCTGCGGCAAGAGCACCCTGGGCCGAACGTTGCTGCGGCTGGTGGAGCCCACCGCCGGCTCCATCCGCTTCGAGGATCGCGAGCTGACGGGCCTCTCCCAGCGCGAGCTGCGCCCCCTGCGTCGGCGCATGCAACTCGTCTTCCAGGATCCGCAGGCCTCGCTCAATCCGAGGATGACGGTGCGGGAGATTCTCGGCGAGCCCTTCGCCATCCACGGGCTGGCGCGCGGGGCGGAGCGCGAGGCGAAGGTGGTGGAGCTGCTGGAGCTGATGGGCCTGCCGCGCGACGCGCTGGGACGCCAGCCGCACGAGTTCTCCGGCGGGCAGCGGCAGCGGATCGGAATCGCGCGGGCCATCGCCCTGCGGCCGGACCTGGTGGTGGCCGACGAGCCCATCAGCGCGCTGGATGTGTCGATCCAGGCGCAGATCGTCAATCTGCTGGTGGACCTGCAGCGCGAGCTGGGGCTCACCTACGTCTTCATCTCGCACGATCTGAAGATCGTGGAGTACGTGTCCACGCGGGTGGCGGTGATGTACCTGGGGAGGATCGTCGAGCTGGCGGACGCGGAGGCGCTCTACCGTCAGCCGCGTCACCCGTACACGCAGGCGCTCCTGTCGGCGGTGCCGGTGCCGGATCCGGAGCGCACGCGGACGCGCATCATCCTCCAGGGGGACGTGCCGTCGCCGCTCGAGCCGCCGCCCGGGTGTACCTTCCATCCGCGCTGTGCGCATGCCACCGAGCGGTGCCGGCGCGAGGCGCCGCCGCTGTACCCGGTGGGCGAGGGGCACACGGCCGCGTGCTTCCTGGTGGAGGAGGAGGCCCGACGGGTTGCGGCGGGCGTGGCGGTGGCGGAAGCTCCGAAGGCTGCGGGAGGAGAATAGGGTGTTCTGGCTCAGC
>QKJM01000149.1 GCA_003249315.1 Archangium sp. | reverse complement strand
CGAGGGCCTCTCAGGCCACCAGCGCGCGCTTGCGAGCTCCTCGGAAGAGCTCGAACACGGCTGGCCCGAAGAGGCCGCTCAGGTGCTGCGCCGCTGGCTCCGTCCTGCCGTGGATTTGAACGATGGAGGGCTCGGCGACGTTCGCGAGCACCATCACGGCCTGCATGTTGAGTCGGTGGGCGATGAGCTGCAGCTCGTTGCCCTCGAAAATCAGGTGGACGGACCCGAAGTCCCTGCCGCGCACGGCCTCCACCATCTGGTGGATGTGGCCGGGCCAGAAGCAGCCGTACTACGACGTACTCCTCTCCTGACGTGCCAGCGCCTCCAGTGCCTGGACGACCGGAGTCATCCGAGCTGTCCTGCGTGATGAGATTCGCGAACCGCTTCCCACTGACCCGATGCTTCAAACTCGAGGTGACTCGCTCGAATGCAAGGGAGTCAGAGAGCCGCTCTATCCTCTGGGGTGGTTGTGCTTCCGAGAGGGCGTCTCACATGAAGAAGAATCGCATGGCCATGAGCTCCGGCGCGGAGGACAGTGGTAGCACCATCGTCTCCACTCGCCTCCGCGAGTCGCGCCGTGCGCCGGTGCGACAGCGCCTCCTCTGGCGCCCCCTGGCCCTCATCGTACTCGTCTTCCAGGCCGGGTGCGCCACGGGCCTACCCCCGGGAGGCCATGTGCTGGCCAGCAACTTCCGCTACCGGCCGCTGACGCCACCGCCAGCACCCCAGGAGAAAGTCTCCCCGACTCCGAACACGGAACTCGCGGGGGCGGCGGTGTGCGAGGTGGCGTTCATGGAGCCGGGCACAGGGGCCGCCCGGCCCGTGCCCATCCACCCGACCAAGTACAAGCAGACCCTCCAGCGACTCGCACGGGACGCGCGGCTGACGGGGACACCCTCACAGGCGGCCCGGGAGCTGTTGGAGACGTTGCGGCAGGAGCAGGAAGTCGAGCGCGTCAGCATGAGCGGACACTGGGAGGCGGAAAGCTACCGCGGCCGGGTGTACTCCCTGGTGCCGGTGAAGCAGTCGGGGCCCGTCCCTCTCACCCCCGAGGCGGAGGAAGCACTGCGGGGCAAGTACCTGGGGTGGTGTGCGACGCAGGGCGGGGGCGATTGTTTGAGCCTGCTCGACGATGGGCCCTACCTGCGCGCGGATGACCGGAGGACGCTGGCGCTGGCCCTGTCCCTGGGCTCGGTGCTGGAGGAGACGCGCGAGGCCCTGGCGCGCGAGCTGCTGGACTACCGGGCGCTGGTGGGCATGCTGGTGTGGACGATGGGCATGTACCTGGCGCTCTGGCTGGTGCCGGAGCCCACCACCAAGGCGCTGGCCGCGACGCTCACCGTGATTCTGGTGGGGTGGCTGGGGCTGGAGACGGTGTGGGGGCTGATGGATGGATGGGCGAAGCTGGCCACGCAGGCCCACGAGGCAACCACCTTCGAGGAGCTGCGCGAGGCGGGCGCGGGCTATGCGAAGGTGCTGGGGACGGACGCGGCCCGAGCGATGATCATGGCGGTGGCTACGTTGACGGGGCGCACTCTGGGCGAGGTGGCGGCCAAGGTGCGCGCGCTGCCGGGCTACCGCCTGGCGGGGGCGCAGTGGGAGGCGCAGGGAGGGGCCGCCGTCCTGAGAGGTGTACCGGAACTGGAGGCGGCGGTGGCCCAGGAGGGGGCATTCGCTGTCGCGGTGCAGGCAGTGGAGACGGTGGCGACCTCCCCCCAGGGCCCCGTCGCGGCGGTGATGCTCAGGAAGGGAGGTGGGGGGAAAGCGGCTCCAGGTGGCGGCTCCTCTGTCACGGTCATCCGCCACCGGGGCGGCAACCAGCAGGTGAAGTTCGGCAACGGGCAGCGTTGGCACATTCCACGTGGCAAGTCGGTGGCGGACATCCCCGCGCGGGACAAGGTGGGGGACCAGCTCCAGGAGGCAGTGACGAGGGCGGCACGAGAGTGGGGGCCGCGCCAGATCTCTCCAAGGGAGGAAGCTGCTATTCAAAGGGCTCTGAAGAAGGGGGAGTACTGGCTGGCGCGGCTGTTGGAGCGCGAGGCTCGGGGGCGCTTCGTCCACAAGAAGGTGGAGGAACAATTCCGAGGGACTTTCAAGTGGAACCACCAGGGCGTCGACGTGATTGACCTCAAGACGGGCCGCAAGTACGAGATTCTCTCCGGGACGGAGTCGAACCTGGCGCTGCATGGCAGGCGCATGGCGACCGAATTCTTCCGGATGATCACTTTCTGAGAGAGGCGGCCATGGGGTGGCTCGAAAACATCATCATCGAGAACAGGGAAATCGAAAACGAGCGGTTCGAGGTGACGGACAAGGACTCTCTCTACTTTCTCGGCCCCAAGCTGACGCTGCGTAGGTGCAAGGTTGTCTTGAAGGTGCCCGCCAGGCGCCTGCACATTCTCGGAGCCCGGTTCATTGATTGCACCATCGAGGTGAAGCAGGAGCTGAAGAACCACCAGGACTGGATAAGAGCCTCGCTCGAAGGCTGCCGGTTCAAGGGGCGCCTGTCGGGGTGCGACTTCGGGCACTGGCCCGAATACGCAACTGGGCGGGAGTGGAAGCAGGGGGCCATCAAGGACTGCGATTTCACCGAGGCCCGTCTGGACTTGTGCCGCTTCCATGGCTGCGACATCCGCACCCTGCGGTTTCCTCGCTGGCCCTGCTTCACCATTCCGGACCCCCTCGGCAGAGCCCAGGAACTCAGCAGCGTCGAGTGGCCGGGTATTTTTGGTGATGTCGTAGTGGAGTTGTTGCACAAGCAGCCACCGTCCACAGTGGCCCTGACGTACTACGCCCCTTCCATCGCCAGGCAGCTCGAGACCACCCCGGAAGAACTCAAGGAGGTCATCGAGAAGTTCGACTTCATCATCTATTGAAGCAGTGAGCCCGCCCCGGGTGGTGTAGAGAGGCGCTCTCATGGCCGACAAGCGTCGCTTCGAGCTCTTCGCCGGATTCATCGTCGAGCACTTCCCCGCACCGCGCATCTTCGACATCGCGGGAGGGCAGGGCCGGCTGAACGAGGCCCTCTCCCAACTGGGACGCACCGTCACCACGTTCGACTTGCGTCACAAGCACCTGCCCGTGCGCTACGCGCAGCGCCCCTTCACCCTGGAGGAGCCGTGCGAGGCGGACATGGTGGTGGGGATGCACCCGGATGGGGCCACCCGCATCATCATCGAGTACGCGGCGAAGCACCGGCTGCCCTTCGCGGTGGTGCCGTGCTGCTCGGACAACAGCATGCCCTACAAGCCGTGGATGCGGCACCTGGCGGAGCGGGCGCGGGAGCTGGGTTTTCCCACCGTGGCCGAGCACCCCCTCCCCATGGAGGGACGGGCCCGTGTGCTCTTCGGCACTTTCGACGTGGACGGCTGAGTACCAGCGGACGCTCCCGCCGCCTCCGGGTCCGGGATGGCCCCGGCCCCGGGAGGGGTTTACCTCTCGAAGGAGGAGGTGGGACACGGTGGATGTGCGGATCCTCGCGAAGCCGCGCTCGGGCTGGAGGGTGCCTCCCAACATGCCCGACTACGAGGCCGCGCGTGCCTCCTTCTCGTGGGAGGCGGCCGAGCGCGCGCTGGCCGGGCTGCCGGGAGGCCGAGGGCTCAACATGGCCCACGAGGCCGTGGAGCGGCACTGTCTGGAGGGCCGGGGGGATCATCCCGCACTGCTCTGGCGGGGCCGGCGCGGCGAGCGCAAGGTGTTCACCTACGCGGAGCTCTCCGCCTCGACGAGCCGCTTCGCCCATGTGCTCGCCGGGTTGGGCGTGCAGCCGGGCGAGCGCGTCTTCTCCCTGATGGGACGGATTCCGGAGCTGTACCTCACCGCGCTCGGCACGCTGAAGCACCGCGCTGTCTTCTGCCCGCTCTTCTCTGCCTTCGGTCCCGAGCCCGTTCGCGCCCGCCTGGAGCTGGGCGAGGGCCGGGTGCTGGTGACGACGTCCGCCCTCTATCGCAAGAAGGTGGCCTCCCTGCGCGACTCCCTTCCGCACCTGCGCCACGTGCTGCTGGTGGACGAAGGCGGCGAGCCGGGAACGGAGGCACTTCACGACCTGCTGGCCCGGGCTCCGGACACCTATGAGATCGGTCCCACCTCGCCCGAGGACATGGCGCTGCTGCACTTCACCAGCGGCACCACCGGGATGCCCAAGGGAGCCATCCACGTCCACCGGGCGGTGCTGGTCCACTACGTCACCGGGAGGCTCGCGTTGGATCTGCACCCGGAGGACGTCTTCTGGTGTACGGCGGATCCAGGCTGGGTGATGGGCACCTCCTACGGCATCCTCTCCCCGCTCACCCACGGGGTGCGGAGCGTGGTGGACGAGGCGGACTTCGACGCCGAGCGCTGGTACCGCCTCCTCGAGGAGGAGCGCGTCACCGTCTGGTACACCGCGCCCACCGCCGTGCGGATGTTGATGAAGGCAGGAGACGAGCTGCCCCGGCGCTTCGATCTGAGCGCCCTGCGCTTCATCGCCAGCGTGGGCGAGCCGCTCAACCCCGAGGCCGTCCTCTGGGCGCAGCGGGTGCTTGGCCTGCCCATCCACGACACGTGGTGGCAGACGGAGACGGGCGGCATCATGGTGTCCAACTACGCCACCCTGGCCATCAAGCCCGGCTCCATGGGGAGGCCGCTGCCGGGGGTGGAGGCGGCCATCGTCCGGCGCCAGCCCGGCGGCGGCGTGAGGGTGCTGGAGGCGCCGGGCCTCGAGGGAGAGCTGGCGCTGCGGTCCGGCTGGCCCTCCATGTTCCGCGGCTACCTCTACGACGAGGAGCGCTACCACAAGTGCTTCGCCGGGGGCTGGTACCTCTCGGGGGACCTGGCCTGGAAGGATGAGGACGGCTACTTCTGGTTCGTGGGCCGCTCCGATGACGTCATCAAGTCCATGGGTCATCTCATCGGCCCCTTCGAGGTGGAGAGCGTGCTGCTGGAGCACCCCGCGGTGGCCGAGGCGGCCGTCATCGGCCGGCCGGATTTCCTCATCGGCGAGGTGGTGAAGGCCTTCGTCTCCCTCAAGGACGGCTATGCCCCGGACGAGGCGCTGCGCCGCGAGCTGCTCGCCCTCGCGCGCACCCGCCTGGGAGCGGTGGTGGCGCCCAAGGAGCTGGAGTTCCAATCCTCGCTGCCGCGTACCCGCTCGGGGAAGATCCTGCGTCGGCTGCTCAAGGCCCGCGAGCTGGGTTTGAGTGAAGGAGACGTCTCCACCCTGGAGACGCCGACATGAGCGCCGAGGCCTTTCCGCCTCTTCCCTGGGGGCGAGACGGGGCGCTCGTCTCGTGGCGCGCCATGCTGCCCGTTTCCGACGCGAGGTACCTGGGGGGGAATCATGGGTGAGTTTCGGATGCCCTTGCTGGGGGCGGACATGGAGGCCGGGACGCTCGTCGAGTGGAGGGTGAAGCCCGGAGACGAGGTGGTGTGCGGCGACATCGTCGCGTTGGTGGAGACGCAGAAGGGTGTCATCGAGGTGGAGACCTTCGAGAGCGGTACGGTGGAGACCCTCTTCGTGAGCCCGGGGGCGAAGGTGCCGGTGGGCACGCCGCTGGCGTCCATCAGCGGCAAGGGCGAGCGGGTGGGGGCTCCGCCAACGCACTGGCTTCGCGCCTCTCCCGCGGCGAGAGCGGCGGCGGCGCGGCTGGGGGTGGAGCTGTCGAGGGTGTCGGGTACGGGGCCCGGCGGGGCCATCCTCATGGAGGACGTGGAGCGCGCCGCCCGAGTGGCTCCGGTTGCCCGCGCGGAGGTATCCGCCCCCTCGGAGGAGGATCGGCGAGAGTCCATGCGGCAGGCGATCGCCGCGGCCATGTCCCGCTCCAACCGGGAGATCCCGCACTACTACCTGGACACCCGCTTCGACGTGGGGCGGGCGTTGGACTGGCTTCACGCGGAGAACGAGCGGCGGCCGGTGGCCGAGCGGATGCTCCTGGTGGTGCTCTTCCTCAAGGCGGTAGGGCTCGCCGTCCAGGGGTTCCCCGAGCTGAATGGCTCATGGGTGGACGGCGCCTTCCGGCCCTCGCGGGCAGTACACCTGGGCGTGGTCATCTCGCTGCGGCAGGGTGGGGCGGTGGTGCCCACGCTGCACGACGTGCCCGACAAGCCGCTCGGGGTGTTGATGCACGAGCTGGGGGAGCTCATCCATCGTGCGCGTCGAGGCATGCTGCGCAGCTCGGAGCTGGCGGACTCGACGATCACCGTCTCCAGCCTGGGGGAGTCGCGCGTGGAGCGGGTGCTCGGCGTCATCTTCCCCCCGCAAGTGGCCCTCGTCGGCTTCGGCGCGGTGCGTGAGGAGCCGTGGGTGGTGGAGGGCCGGTGCGTCCCTCGCCCGCTCGTCACCGCGAGCCTGGCGGCGGACCACCGCGCGAGCGACGGGCACCGGGGAGCCGCCTTCCTGTCGCGCCTGGAGCGTCTGCTGCAGGAGCCGGAAACGCTATGAACCGCGACGAGCTGAAACAGGCCGTGCTGGACTCGCTGGCCGCCGTGGCTCCGGAGATGAATGCCGCCGAGCTGCGCCAGGACGAGCCGCTCCGGGAGCAGTTGGACCTCGACTCGTTCGACTTCCTCCAGGCCCTCGTCGAGCTGGACCGGAAGCTATCCGTCTCCATTCCCGAGTCGGACTATGGGCGGCTCACCACGCTCGAGGCCTGTGTGGACTACCTCGCCGGGCGGCTGGGTGAGCAGGTGCATTGACTCAGCGCGGCAGCCAGGCGCTGGCCCTCAGTACCAGGCCCGCCACCCGACGCACCCGCTCCACGCGTCGGAGTGACGCCGGGGGAGACGCCACCGGTGCCTCCCAGTCGAAGTCCCGCAGCCGCTCGAGGAAGCCCTGCCGCACGCAGCCCTCCAGGCTGAAGAGGTGGAGCTCCTCCGTCCAACGACGCGCCAGCCGCAAGTCCCGGGAGAACTCCTCCCAGCTCAGGGGCGTTTCGTCGATGGAGTCCGGCAGCTCCACGCCGCCGCCGGTGATGCCCACCGCGATGGACTGCGCCTCCGGCCCGTAACTCCATAGGAGGGCGGGGCCGTAGGGGCGGACGAAGCTGGAGTAGAGCATCAGCACCTCCCGGTCCACCGGGAGCTCCAGCACTCCGGAGAGGCGCTGCAGCAGGGTGGAGCCCTCCCGGCGCTCGTCCAGGATGAAGGGGAACTGGTAGCCGTCCACCCGGTGGCCGTCCGCGCGGATTCGCTCCACCAGCGCACCATACGCCTGCCACGCTCGCCGCAATCGCCCGCCCCGGAAGAGGCGAGGCAGGAGCTCCGGCAGCACCCGCCAAGGGCTCTCCAGCGCGCGTCGCAGCTCGTGGATGTCTGGCTCGATGTCCAGGCCCACGCCATCCCAGTTCAGGCCCTGCCGGGTCGTCCAGGCGCGGAAGTGCTCGTAGCGGGCCGCGGCCTGGGGGGCGTTGCCCTGGTGGAACCAGTAGCCCTGCGCCGTGGGCAGGAGCAGCCAGGCGGTGACGGGCACGCCGGCCTCGTTCAGGTGCCGTACGACCCTGGCTCGCTCCGCGCCCAGGTCCACCAGACCCAGGCTGATGCTGGCTCCCAGCGCTCGCAGGTGCTCGGTGACGGATGGGTCGGCGAAGAGGGACTGGAGGGGCTCGGCCTCCAGCTCGCAGAAGAAGGTGATGTGGGGAGGGCTCACGGTTGGGGCGGCAGCCTATCGAGCGCCTCCCGGGCCTGCACCAATCCGAAGCCGTAACCTTCGTCCTTCCCCGGCTCGCCGAGGTCCTTCGCGGTCGTTTCGAGCAGCTCGCGCACCTGAGCGGCCGTCAGCGAGGGACGCGCGCTCCACACCAGCGCCGCCACGCCCGCCACATGCGGAGTCGCCATGGAGGTGCCGGAGGCGGGGAAATAATCCACTCCCTCCAGTCGCACCCGGGTGGGCCCGCCGAGCCGGTCGCGGAGGAGGTCATCGGCCCATGTGCCCACCGCTACCGTGGGCACCCAGACGCCGGGCTGTCCCAGGGAAGGCCCCGAGGGTCCGGTCTCCGCGGCGGAGATACCAAGCACCACTGCCCGGGCTCCTTGCAGCATCACCCTCTCCACCGCCGGGCCGGTTTCCTCCAGCGCGCCCGGTCGCACGTAGGCGACGAAGCCGTCGCAGGTGCCTCCCTGGCATGAGGCGAGCGAGCTCCCTTCGCCGCAGTCCACCAGCTCGCCGGTGTAGTCGCCCTCGGACGCGAAGGAGACGGCGACGGACGGGAGGCCTCGTCCCCCCGCCTCCAGCGCCGAGAGCTTGTGCTCACCGAGGATGATGCTGGAGACGATGCCCACGCCGGGCGCCACCAGCTCCAGCTCGGGGCCTCGGTTGGAGAAGGGAGCGAGCTCCTTCTGCCCATCCACCGCGCCCACCGCCACCACCGAGGGGAAGGCCGCGGGGAAGTCCACGGGGGTTTCCCGCCCCGGCATCCTCCCGTTGCCGGAGGCGGCGATGAGCAACATCCCCGCGTCCGCGGCTCGCTGGAAGGCCTCCTTGCCCGCGTTGCCCATGTCGGGGCCTCCGAGGGACAGGTTGGCGATGCGCGCTCCGTTGCGCTGGCACCACTCGAGCGCCGCCAGCACCGTGCTCACACTGGCGCGGCTGTTGAGATCCAACACCCGGGCGATGAGCAGCTCCACGCCCGGGGCCACGCCCACCACCCCTCCAGGGGACATGCCGGGCAGGGTTCGTGCTCCCGAGCCGAACTGGGCCGCGAGCGTCCCCGCCACGTGCGTGCCATGGCCGCTTCCCCACCTCTGACCCGTCCGATCGCTCGGATCCTCATCGTGGTCCACGAAGTCATGGCCGCCCACGTAGGGCACCCGCAGCTCCGGGTGACGGGGATCAATCCCGCTGTCGATGATGCACACCCGGATGCCCTCGCCAGTGGGCGCTCCCTCATCCAACACGCCGTCCCCGTCGGCGTCCCAGACCTGGGGCGCCTGCACCATGTGCAGGGCCTCGGTGGACTCCTCGGGGGCTCCAACGCGCACGGGCGACCCGAGGGCGCGCAGCTCCCGGTCCGGCTCGAGCATTTCGACTTCTGGAGCCGCCTCGAGGAGGGCGCGCTGCTCGGCGGTGAGTCGCGCGGCCACCAGGGGGGCGAGGTGGTAGAGGTGTGTCACCTGCCCGCCCACTCGTTCCACCGCGGCGGCTCCCTGCCGGGCCCCGTCACGGTGACGCAGGAGGACGGCTTGCCAGCCCGCGTCCGCATCGTCCGCGCTCCGGGACCGTGGCGCCTGGAACGCTTGCGCCCCAGTGGGCGGACCCGCGCGGATCCCCGGACAGCGGCGGCTTTCTACCGGCGGGGGCTCGACGCTGCTCCCGCACGCCAACAGCACTCCCAGGCACACGACAAGTCCCCAGCGCACCATCTCCGTCCCCCTCTTACACCCACCGGGAGACAATATAATGATGCGGGGGAGCGCGGGTGGGACCTCCAGGCATCACCCTGGAGATCCCTTGCCCTGTTCAGCCGCGGACGGCGCGCGCGAGCTGCGTCTTGGTGGCGCGGGGCGCCTCGTCATCGCCGCGCATCCAGCTCTTCATCGCGGGGACGACCTTCTTGCTCCAGTTGCGGCTGGCGCGCACCGCGAGGAAGGCCTGCACCAGTGCGTCCACCATGTCGGAGAGCTGCTCGGTGAGGTAGAGCCGCTCCATCAGCTTGTCATCCTCCTCCTCGCTGAGCAGGTCCGGCAGCTTCGCCGCGCGGATGTCGAGGAACTCGGCGTCCAGCGTCGCCTCGTACACCTTCTCGCCGTGGGTGAATCGCAGCCGGGCCTGGTGGACGAGCAGGCCCCGGTCCAGCGAGTGCCGCACCTGCTCCGAGTAGGGAGCCATGGCGCCGCGCGCGGACATCTCGGTGACGTCGCCGTTGATGCCGCGGAGAATCACCCGCCCGGTGTAGAGGACGACGAGGCCGGAGCCCTCGAAGTCCACCAGCGCGTCGCCGGACTCCGAGCGCCACAACATCCAGGTGAGGAACTCGCGCCCCAGGTAGGCGCGGCCGCGCAGGAGCTGCTCGCGGGCTTTGTCGCGCTCGACTTCCGCTTCGTCTCGCTGCTCCTCGTCGGTGGCGGCGCCGTCCACGCCGGTATCGCCCCGGAGGAAGGCCGCCTCGGCCCGAGCCTGTTCACGCCTCCCCATGGTTCACCTCGCTGTTGGAAAGCTCCATGCCGATGAGCTCGGGGGTGGGGGTGAGGGCGTCATCGGGGATGCCGGCGCTGGCGGCGAAGGCCACGGGCACCAGCGGCTGGAGCTTCACCGAGAAGGCCGTCTCCACCGCGAGCATGACTTCCTCCACCGTCTTGCGAGAGGCGGCCCACACCTGCACCTGCTGCGTCTTCAGGTTCCAGCTCACGTCATGCACCTTGGTGTTGGGCACGGCGCGCTGGCGCAGCATGTGGCGGATGGAGGCGCGGTTCTCGGCCTTCTCTCCGCGGGTGGGGGGGCGTGCGTTCTCCTTCTCGAAGGCCTTGGCCCACTTCTCCAGCTCGGCCTTGAGGAGGGAGGCGGGCACCTTGAGGGTGTCCACGCGGAAGCCGAACAGCGCGTACTCCCCATAGAGGTAGCTGCCGGGGGGGAAGTCGGTGGCGTCGGCGTTCTCCAACTGGACGAAGCCCACGGCCCGCTCCTCCTCGGTACGCTGGTCGATCGGCTCGAAGGCGCCCGTCTTCAGGCCCTTGGTGAGCCAACGTTTCGTGTCGGAAGGGGCGTCTCCGGCCGGCTCGGCGCGGAAACGCGAGAAGGTCACTGCTCCACTCAGGACTGGCATGAGGCCCGGCACCATGGGCAAGCCGGGCGGCGTCGTCAAGGGACTGCACGTGCGGTCCGCTTCCGGTAGGGTGCGCCCATGTCACGCATCCAGGACAGCCTTCCTGTCCTCTACCATCCGCTCTTCCCCGAGTTCTTCCGCCAGGAGGTTCCCTCCGAGACGAAGGCCACGTGCGCCTCGTGTACCATGTGCGCCTCCTCGGCCCAGGGAGCCGTCGAGTCCGTCGACGGAGTGAGCCGGCTCTTCCGGCCGGACACCAAGTGCTGTACCTACTACCCCCGGTTGCCCAACTTCCTGGTGGGGGCGCTGCTGGCCGACGACAGTGAGGCCATGGCCGAGGGCAATCGCCGCGTCCGGGAGAAGCTCGCCAGCCGCGTGGGCGTCACGCCCCAGTGGCTCTCGCCCCCCGCGCGCTACACCTTCCTCTACCGCAACGCGCGCCAGTTCTTCGGCCGGACGTCCTCCCTGCGCTGCCCCTTCTACGAGAGCTCTCAGGGCGGCTGCACCATCTGGGCCTACCGCGAGGCGGTGTGCTCGACGTTCTTCTGCAAGTACGTGGCGGGCGAGGACGGGCGCAAGTTCTGGATGACGCTGAAGACCTGGCTGTCGCTGGCGGAGATACAGCTCTCGCGCTACGCGGTGCTCCAGCTCCTGCCGGACTACGTGCTGTCCGGCCGGGACAAGCCCGAGCGTGGGCCCGAGGTGCTGACGCCGGAGGACCTCGATGAGCGGCCCCTGCCGGAGAAGGAGTACGCCGCGCTGTGGGGCAAGTGGGCGGGCCGGGAGTCCGGTTTCTACCAGGCCTGCTTCGAGCTCGTCCGAGCGCTGTCGGCCCAGGATGTGGAGCGGCTGCTGGGCCTGGATGGCTCCATCGAGCTCAGGCGCCTGGAGAAGCACCTGCGGGACGCGGTGGCGCCCGAACTGCCGGGGACGCTCAAGCTCAACCCCGAGGTGACGGTGAAGTGGCTGCCGGACGGGAGCGTGGCCCTGGGGGCCTACAACGAGCTCGACGCGGTGGCTCTGCCCGGGGTGGCCTACGAGCTGCTCGTCCAGTTCACCGGAAGGGAGCCGGTCGAGCGGGTGCGCCAGCGGCTTCGGGACGAGAAGCAGGCGGATCTGCACGAGGACATCCTGCTCGAGCTCTACCGGCACCGGATCCTCATGGCGGCGTAGGAGCGTGTCGGGTGCCGCCGGCTCAGGCGGACAGCCGTCCTGAGTGGATGAGGACTCAGGAGGGGGCCGAGGGCGGCCGAGCGCTGCCCCAACCTGTCTGACAACCAGACCGGTTCGGAAGATTCGAGCCTGCTCCCTCTCCGGAAGCGGGCGGGGGTGGCTCTTCCTCCGGGCGGGAATGATGTTTCCCCCGTGCATCGCGAGGAGGGAGGCGCCGCATGGAGGAAATCTCCCGTTTCCTGGATGAGCTGGGCCCCTTCCAGGTCCTTCACATCCACCGGCCGGCCGTGGGGCTGAGGGCCACGGTCGTCGTGGACAACGTTGCCTGTGGCCCCTCGGTGGGCGGCGTGAGGATGGCGCCCGACGTCAGCACCGAGGAGGCCTTCCGCCTGGCGCGGGCGATGACCTTCAAGAACGCCGCCGCCGAGCTGCCCCATGGGGGCGGCAAGTCCGTCATCTATGGAGATCCACGGCAACCCGCGGAGGAGAAGGAGCGGCTGCTGCGCGCCTTCGCC
>QKJM01000576.1 GCA_003249315.1 Archangium sp. | reverse complement strand
CATCTTCCAGGCTGCGCAGTTCACCGAGAACTGCCACATCGACTACGACTGCGGGGTGACGACGAAGGACTTCACCCTGGGCTTCGACGTGGCGCTCGATGCGCAGGGCAACTGCCGCAACACCAAGGGGCTCACCGACGAGGGCAAGGCGCTGGTGCAGGCGATGATCCAGAAGGGGATGCTCATCGACCTGGCGCACCTGTCCGAGCGCAGCGTGAAGGACGTGTATGCCATTGCCCAGGCGAACAGCTACTACCCGCTCTACGTCTCGCACGGCCACTTCCGGGAGGTGATGAACCCGAAGCTGGCGGATGACGAGAAGACGACGCCGGCGTGGGTGGTGCGCTACGTGCGGCAGACGGGCGGCATGTTCGGTCTGCGCACGGCGCATGACGAGGCGCGCGCGTACACGAAGTCCGGCATCGCCAACAACTGCCACGGCTCGAGCCGCTCCTTCGCGCAGGCGTACGAGTTTGGCCGCCAGGGGCTGAAGGTGGACATGGCCTTCGGCGCGGACCTCAACGGCTTCATCCAGCAGACGCGGCCGCGCTTCGGTGAGTACGGCGCGTGCTCGGCCACCTTCCAGGCCGAGGCGGACGACCACGCCCGCCAGCAGGTGCTGAGCGGCCCGCCGCCGCTGGGGACGGACTTCGACAAGTACGGCCTGGCGCACGTGGGCCTGCTTCCGGACCTGCTGAGGGACCTGAAGCAGCTCGGCGCGAACACGACGGGGCTGGAGGGCTCGGCGGAGACGTTCGTGCGCATGTGGGAGCGGGCGGGCAGCTCCCGTTCGGGCATGGTGGACCCGGCCGGTGACATCGACACGAGCGGGGTGGCGCCATACGAGGACAAGGCGGTCCGCGAGGCCCGCTACCCCACGGTGTGCGGCGCGGCGTATGCGCCGGACTCGAAGGTGCTGGACCAGGGCTGCCGCTTCGACGCGGAGTGCATCAGCGACCAGTGTACCTCGGTGCTGTGCAACACCTTCGACGGGCGCTGCGTGTGCAACGATGACGGGGACTGCGGCTCCACGCACTACTGCAAGAAGGGGGATCCTCTGACCCCGTCGGACAACGAGTGCGTGGCGAAGAAGGCGGAGTGGGACGCGTGCAGCCGGGATGGCCAGTGTCTGTCGGGCTCGTGCGGTGGCTGCGCGGACGCGACGGGCTGGTGCTTCACGCCGCGCTCCAAGACGTACGGGCAGTCGTGCAGGTCGGATCGCGAGTGTACGACGGACCGGTGCGGCGCGGACTGTTACATCAACCCCACCGGCACCTGCCTGTGCGACGACGACTCGCACTGCTCGAGCACCCAGTACTGCGGCTGGGGCTTCAACTCGGGCAAGTGCCAGGACAAGAAGCCGCGCGGCGCGGTGTGCGGCAGCGACCGGGAGTGCCTCTCGGGCAACTGTCGTTGGTCGTTCACCTGTAGCTGAGTGGGTGCCACTCCCTCGTCGATCGTGCTACTTCCAGGACGCCATGGGTGGAAATGATGGACGAGGGCGGACGCCGCTGTCCCTGGTGGGGCAGGAGCCCGACCTTCTCTTCTACAAGGGACAGGTCGCGGAGCACGGCGGGCCCGTGCTGGTGCTGGGCGCGGCCAACGGGCGCGTGGCCTGGGCGTTGGCCGAGGCCGGCGTGGAGGTGCTCGGCGTGGACCCCTCCGCGCGGATGATCCAGGCGGCCGAGGAGCGCCGCTCGCTGGAGACGCCGGAGAGCTCCGCTCGCACGCGCTTCCTCTGCGCGGACATGCGCTCGCTGCGCCTGGAGGAGCGCTTCCCCGTGGTGCTCGCTCCGCAGAACGCCCTGGGGATGATGGACTCGCACGAGGCCCTGGAGGCCATGCTGGCGACCGTGCGTCACCACCTCGTCTCGGGGGGCACCTTCATCTACGACGTCCTCAATCCGCCGCCCGAACCCACCACGTCCCACGAGGAGGAGGAGCCCTCCGCCGCGCTCGAGCCGCGTCGGCCTCCCTTCGCCTTCCACCTGCGCGAGCGCCGGCTGCCCGGCGCGCCGCTCGGCATCCACCGCCTCCGGCTGCGGCCCTTCTCCCCCGCGGAGCTGGACGAGGCGATGGCCGCCCTCGGGCTCACGCCTCGGGAGCGCTACGGGCGCTTCGATGGCAAGCCGTTCGATCCCGAGGACGCCCGGCACATCGGAGTGGTGGGGGGGTAGGGCTTCAGCGCTCGAAGCGGTAGCCGAGCCCTCGCACGGTGAGGAAGTGCCGGGGGCTCTCGGGGTCCGGCTCCAGCTTCATCCGGAGCTGGCGCATGAAGTTGTCCACGGTGCGGGCGCTGCCCTCGTAGTGGAATCCCCACGCCGCGCCCAGCAGCTCCTCGCGGCTGAAGGTGCGCCCCGGGTGGGCCAGGAAGTGGGCCAGCAGCTTGAACTCCTGTGCCGTCAGCTCCACCGGCTGTCCGTCTCGCGTCACCGTCTTGGCCGGCAGGTCCACCTGCACGTCCCCGAAGCCCACCGGCTGCTGCGTCGCGGCAGGAAAGCGCCGACGCAGCACCGCCTTGATGCGAGCGAGCAGCTCCTGCAGCCCGAAGGGCTTCACCACGTAGTCGTCCGCGCCCAGGTCGAGGCCGAGGATCTTGTCCGTCTCCGCGCTCTTGGCGCTGAGCACCACCACCGGCGTGTCCCGACCCCGCTGGCGCAGCTCCCTGAGCACCTCGAAGCCGTTGAGCTCCGGCAGCATCAGGTCCAACACCATCAGGTCCGGTGCCTCGTCGAGAGCGCGGGCCAGCCCCTGCCTGCCGTCCTGGGCCTGGAGCACCTCGTAGCCCTCGAACTTCAGGTTCATGGACAGTCCGGTGAGGATGGCGAGGTCATCCTCCACCACCAGGATGCGTCGTGGCCTGTCGCTCATGCCCTCCCCGCGGGTAGCTGGATGGTGAAGCGGCTGCCCTTGCCGGGCTCGCTCCGGACGCTGATGCGCCCACCGTGAGCCTCCACAATCCCTCTGGTGATGGCCAGCCCCAACCCGCTTCCCTCCGTCTTTCGGGTGAGGAGGTTGTCCACCCGATAGAAGCGCTCGAAGATGCGCTTCTTGTCGCGGGGGGCGATGCCCACCCCGTGGTCCTCCACGGACAGGTCCACCCAGCGGCCGTGGGCGCGGACGGACAGGGTGACGCGCTTGTCCTCGCGGCTGTACTTGTAGGCGTTCTGCAGCAGGTTGAGCAGCGCTCCGGCCAGGGCGTCCCGGTCCACCTCGACTCGCGGCGGGGGCTCGGGCACCTCCACCTCGAGCTGCACGTCTCCCTCCAGCCGCTGGGCCCGGAAGGCCTCCACGGCCGCCCCCACCACCTCACTCACCGGCTGGGGCTCTCGCTGGTACACCTTGCGTCCGGTCTCGATGCGCGCCCAGTCCAGCACCCGCTCTATCAGCGTGCTCAGCCGCTCCGTCTCCCCGAGGAGCATCCGTAGCACCTGCTGCGTCTGCTCCGGTTCCTTCACCCGTCCCAGGGCGAGCGTTTCGATGAACATCCGGATGGAGGTGACGGGGGTGCGCAGCTCATGACTCACCAGGGAGACGAAGTCCGTCTTCATCCGGGAGAGCTTCGCCTCGCGGTACAGCACCCGGCCCGTGTACACCACGCCGAAGGTGAGCGTGAGGTAGAAGAGGGCCAGCAGCACCACGTACACCACCCGGTTGCGGGTGGAGGCCCGGGCGATGGGATCCTCCCCCGTGGGCACCACGCCGAGTCGGAGATCCTGCAGGGGCGGGGCGAGCACCCGCTCGGCGAGCACCTGGGGCCCCAGCGCGCTCGCCCGGGCCTGGGCCACCTCCGAGACCAGCCGGCCCATGAGGCCCTCGCCGGTGGGCTCCTGCCGGGAGATGAGGGTGAAGCGCACCGGCTCGCCCGGGGACACCAGGTGTTCGGCCTCCTCCTCGAGCAGCGCCTCCACCGCGCTTGGGGACAGCCGCACGCCGCGCACCACGTCCCCCTGGCGCTCCGCTTTGATGAGCGTGGCCCGCCCGCCCACCATGAGGGAGAAGAGGGTGGTTCCGAGGGGGAAGTCCTCGGCGGAGGACAGCAGGGACTCGAGCGCGGTGGCGAGCTCCGGGGCCGTCGCCTGCACCTGGTGCCCCTCCACCCGGAAGGAGTCCCGGGAGAGGAGCCGTCCCCGCGCGTCCACCAGCCGGACGTCGCCGTCCTCCTCCTCGAAGCGCGCGGTCTGCACGGCCAGGGGCAGCTCCCGCGCCAGGGCCTCGAGGGTGCCCTGCCAGGTGGCCTCCAGCCGCTTCTCCACCGCGGCGCGCTCGTTGATGATGGCCACCACCCCGAAGCCGGACAGCCCGGCGGAGGGGAGGACGATCAGCAGGATGAGCAGCGCGAAGGTGCGCCGGAAGCTGAGGATGATGGGCGGAGAGGTGCGCGACACGGAGTCACTCCATTATCCCCTGGCCGCGTCTGGTGCTCGACTTCGTTCCAAGGGAACCCCTCGCTAGGGCTTCATCCCGGACGGAGCGGAGGCGGGTGTGGAGGACTCCGGGGCGGGGACCTGCCGGACGCCAGGGGAGGGGGGGAGCTCCTCCAGCGCGGCGGCGGAGCGGGCCAGCCTCTCGTGGGTGGTGGCGGCGAGGAGCAGGCGGGCGAA
Source organism: Archangium sp. (assembly GCA_003249315.1). GTDB lineage: Bacteria > Myxococcota > Myxococcia > Myxococcales > Myxococcaceae > QKJM01. The sequence goes on along the minus strand of QKJM01000576.1, from coordinate 7,822 downwards.
CTCCAGCGCGCGCCCGTTGTCCGCGCCCAGCCAGGTGACGATGAGCAGGCACGGCGTGTCGTCATCCCAGGCCGTCACCTGCAGCATGCCCGGCACGGGTTCCCGGCGGCTCGCGGCCCGGCCGAGGGCGGGGACCTCCACCCCTCCGGCCCGGAGGGTGGGCGCCAGCAGCGTGTTCGTGTCGGGCTCGGCCTCTCGTTGCCGGCAGTCGTAGGCGATGGAGACGGAGATGTCCGGTCGCTCCTCCGAGCGGAAGGTGCAGAGCGGCCCGCAGTCGGGGCACGGCCGCTCCTGCCGCATGTTGAAGCCGGGCAGGGACTCACGCACCTCGGGGGGGACGAGCGACAGGCAGGTGAGGGCATAGGGCGAGGGCAGCGCGCCCGCGTCCACCGTCCCGCCGTCCTGTGCGCGGCAGGCGCAGAGCAGCAGCGCCAGCACCACGGCCACACCCCTTCCTGCCCTCATTCCCGTCGTTCCCTCCGGCTGTATTCCCGCGCGCCCTCGCGCGAGGTGGCGGATGGTAGACCGTACCGCCCCCCCTGTGGCGAGAGGCAATCGCCGCCTGCCTGTCCGGTAACACACCTCCACTCGCTCGCGGGCACGGTCTCTCTCCGCGCGTTACAGGCCGGGGAGGGTGGTCTAAGCTGCCCCACCCCCCTTCCTCGGAGGCTCTCGTATGCGTGCCACTGTCATCGGTGCCGGCTCGTTCGGTACCGCCCTCGCCAACGTGCTCGCGGTGAACTGTGAGCACGTGAGCCTGTGGGCCAGGGAGGGAGAGCTCGTCGAGTCCATCAACACCCGGCACGAGAATCCCGTCTACCTCCCCGGCATTCCCCTGTCCGAGCGGGTGCTCGCCTCCTCGAGCCTCCAGCAGACACTGGAGGGAACGGAGCTGGTGGTGTTGGCCACCCCCAGCCATGTCATGCGCGATGTGGTGGCCCGTGCGTTGCCCTGGTTGCCTCGCCGCGTGCCGCTCGTCACCGTGGCCAAGGGGATCGAGAACGAGACGCTCCTCACCATGACGGAGGTGCTGGAGGAGTGCCTGCCCGATGAGCTCCACCCCTACCTGGCCGTCCTCTCCGGCCCCAGCTTCGCCCAGGAGCTGGCCCGGCGCATGCCCACCGTGGTGACCATCGCCGCGCACTGGGAGAAGGTGGCCATCCGCTGCCAGAAGGCGCTGCAGACGGAGACGTTCCGCTCCTACACCTCCAATGACGTGGTGGGGGTTCAGTACGGCGGCGCGCTCAAGAACGTCATCGCCATCGCCGCCGGCATCGCCGATGGCCTGGGCATGGGCCACAACGCTCGCGCGGCCATCATCACCCGGGGTCTGGCGGAGATCTCCCGCCTGGCGGTGCGCAGGGGCGCCAACCCCCTCACCCTCTCCGGCCTCTCTGGCATGGGGGATCTGGTGCTCACCTGTACCGGCGAGCTCAGCCGCAACCGGCGCGTGGGCATGGAGCTGGGCCGTGGCCGCTCCCTGGAGGAGATCCTCGCGGACATGAAGCAGGTGGCGGAGGGCGTGAAGACCGCGAGGAGCGCGAGAGATCTGTCCCGCAAGGTGGGCGTGGAGCTGCCCATCTGCGACCAGGTGTATGCCATCGCCTACGAGGGCAAGAGCGCCCGCCAGGCGGTGGTGGAGCTGATGACGCGCCAGCCCAAGTCCGAGCTGATGTGAGCCGGCGCCGCGCTCAGGGCCGGGCGGTGGTGCTGGCCCCCACTCCCTTCACCCGCCACAGGGTGATGCGGTGGGTGTTGGTGTAGGAGGTGAGCACGCCATCCTGCTGCATCTGGTCCAACAGGCGTACCAGCTTGCTGCGGTCCAGGCCCAGGGCGTCCGACAGCTCGGTGGCCTCCATGCCGGCGGGGTAGCGCCGCAGCTCGTCCACGATGAGCCGCTTGAACTCGGCCTTGGCGGCCCCGTTGAGGTCCTGCTGCTTGAAGGATTGGAGGATGGCGAGCGACACCAGCACCAGCACGAGGACGGCCAGCGCGGGGTAGACGATGTGGCTGTTGCGCTCGATCAGCTCGATGTACCTCGGCGCGACGGACGAGGCGGGCTTCTCGGGCCCGGGATCCATTCCGGGGAGCTGGGCCAGCAGGGACAGTTTGAGCAGTGGGAGGGGTGTGAGCACGGCTCCGGGACTGTAGAGCGCCCCGGCGCCGGCCCGCAACCCCTGGTCTCGAGGGCCTACACCACGCCGAGGCTCTCCGACACGCCCTCCGCGAAGAGGGTGGTGTCCGCCTTGGCCAGCAGGGTGGCCAGGCCCTCGCGTCGGATGGCGCTGATGGCCACGCCTCCGCGGGTGCGCAGCAGGGTCTCCACCTCCTCGGGAGAGAGCTGGTCCGCCTTGTTCCACACCATCAGGCGTGGCTTCTCCCGCAGCTCCAGCGAGTCGAGGATGGTCTCCACCGCCTCCACCTGCTCGTCGTGCGAGGGGTCCGACGCGTCCACCACGTGCAGCAGCAGGTCCGCGTCGTACAGCTCCTCCAGCGTGGCGCGGAAGGCGGCCACCAGGTCCTTGGGCAGATCCCTGATGAAGCCCACCGTATCGGTGATGATGACCTCGCGCTCCCGGGGGAAGCGCAGCCGGCGGCTGGTGGGATCCAACGTGGCGAACAGCTTGTTCTCCGCCAGCACCTCCGAGCCGGTGATGGCGTTGAGCAGCGTGGACTTGCCCGCGTTGGTGTAGCCCACGATGGAGATGATGGGGAGCTGTCGGCGGTTGCGCTGGGCCCGGCGCACCTCGCGCTCGCGCGAGAGCGAGGTGATGCGCTTCTCCAGGTTGTTGATGCGCTCGCGCGCCCGGCGGCGATCGATCTCCAGCTTCGTCTCACCGGGGCCGCGTCCGCCGATGCCACCGGCCAGACGGCTGAGCGAGGTGTCGCTCTGCACCAGCCGCGGCAGGCGGTACTTGAGCTGGGCCAGCTCCACCTGCAGCTTGCCCTCGGCGCTCTGGGCGCGCTGGGCGAAGATGTCGAGGATGAGCTGGGTGCGGTCGATCACCTTCAGGCTGGTGGCCTCGCTGATGTGGCGGCCCTGGGAGGGGCTGAGGTCCTTGTCGAAGATGAGCAGGTCCGCCATGGCCTGCATGGCGCGCAGGTTCAGGTCTTCCAGCTTGCCGCGGCCGATGAGATAGCGAGGGTCCGCCTCGCGACGCACCTGCAGCACGCTGTCGATGACCTCCACGCCGGCGGTGCGGGCCAGCTCCTTGAGCTCCTCGAGGCTGGCCTCGGTGAAGGCCCGGTTGCCGTCCAGGCACACCGCCACCAGGATGGCCTTCTCGCGACCGGAGACGGTGCGCGCGGCGGCCTTGCGGCTGAACTCCTCCTCCAGCGCCTCCAGGGTGGCCAGCGGGTCCGGCTGGTCGTCATGGACGCTTGGCATGGAGGCCACGCTCCAGAACTGGCCGGAGCCGTCCTCCGGTATCAGGTGGGCGAAGTGCAGCACGCCGGGCAGGCCGTTGGGGGTCACACCCACCGCGGCCACCATGTCCAGGCGCAGCAGCGCGAGGTCCGTCAGGTCGTCCTTGGTGAGCGGCTCGCTCTTGAGGTGGGTGTGTATCAGGCGCAGGCCGCGCAGACGCACCTGCCCGGCGCGGGCACGGCCGATATCCGGCAGCTCCAGCTTGTGGGCGTTGCCCACCACCACGTATTCGATCTCCCCCTTGCGGTTGAGGAGGACGCCCACCTGTCGGTTCGTCTCCCGAGACAGCTCGGTGAGGTGGCGGGCGAGCTCCGGAGAGACGATTTCATGGGGGGAGACCCGCCGCCGGTAGGTGTTGCGCAGCCGGGCCTGCTCGCTCGCCTTGAGGCCCAGGGTATTGCCGTAGATTTCCTTCAAACAGCTTTCCTTGTCGCTTGGGTGCTCCCCCTCGCCCGATGCTCGGGAGGCGGCCCCAGGTTGGGTTTAACGAGGTGGTACTGGATGGCCAACTCGGAAAACAACGGGTGGGCGGGTCTGCTTCACGGTACGGAGCCAGGGTCCTGACCGGGGATGATAACGCTGTTTTACTTGAATTTCATGGACTGCCTTGTTCCGAGCTCCGATGCGCCCGCGCTTGGATGGCCTCACGCGCGGCCGAGGCCAGCGAGACACTCTCCGGGAGGCTGCGTCCCAGCAGGTGTGGCACCGGAATGGCGAGGCTGACGGAATTCGTCATGAAGCACCCGCGGACCTCCTCCAACAGAGAGCGATGCACCGGGTGTTCCTCCACTTGCCAGGAGCCCACGCGCCCCACGTCTCGCAGCACCGACCGCACCACGCCCGGCAGGCAGGGGGCGTCCAGAGGGGGCGTGACGAGCGTTTCCCCCAGCAGCAGGAAGAGGTTGCCGGTGGGGACCTCGCAGACCTCTCCGGCTTCATTGAGGAAGAGGGGCATTCGCTCCATGTGGGCGAACTGCCGGAGGTAGGCGAGGCTCTTGTGGTTGAGGGAGGGATCTCCCCGTCGGTAGGAGTGTTCCTCGAGCGTGTCCAGGCACCTGCCTTCGCGCTGGAGCTGCTCGTGGTTGGGAGGGAGGGGGCGGAACATGAGGAGCAGGTGCCCGTCCCCCGCCACCAGCTTGCCGACCCCGGTGAAGCGAGGCCCCAGGGCGTCGTCCGTCTCCAGACACCTCCGCAACGTCTCGCGCACCGCCTCCGGGGCGAGCAGCTCCTCCTTGGGCGCGCGCACCGCGGGCGCATGGGCCGCGAGGCTCTTCCTCAGTCGCGCCAGGTGCCGCTCGAGGAACATCGGCTCTCCCTCGGTGAGGAGGAAGGTCTCGAAGAACCCCGCCCCGAACTGGAAGCACTGGAGGAAGTCCTGGAGGCGGAGCTCCTCCAGTTTGCGAGGCACTCCGTCGAGCGCGACCGTGGTGTTCATGCCGCCTCCTCCACCTTCCCGGGGCGCGGGAGTCGGTACCCGAGGAAGTTGCCGAGCAGCTTCTTCCCGTCCGGGGAGAGGAAGGACTCGGGGTGGAACTGCACGCCCTCGAGCATCGGGTATGCGCGATGTCTCAGCCCCATGATGAGGCCGTCGTAGAGGGCCGTCACCTCCAGGCAGTCCGGCAAGGAGGCCCGCTCCACCACCAGCGAGTGGTAGCGCGCGGCCGTGAAGGGATGGGGCAGGCCGCGGAAGACGCCCTTCCCGTCGTGCGCGATGGCGGCCGTCTTGCCGTGCATGGGGACGGGCGCGCGCACCACCTTGCCGCCGAACACCTGCCCGATGGACTGGTGTCCCAGGCACACCCCGAGGATGGGGTAGCGGCCGGCGAAGGCGCGGATGACCTCCATGGATACCCCCGCATTGTCGGGCGTACCCGGGCCGGGCGAGATGATGATCTGCTCCGGCTCGAGCTCGTCGATCTGCTCGAGCGTGAGGGCGTTGTTGCGCACCACCTTCAGCTCGGCCCCGAGGCCGCCGAGCACCTGGACGAGGTTGAAGGTGAAGGAGTCGAAGTTGTCGATGATCAGGAGCACGGCGCCTCCCGCTCGTCGCTGGAGAGCGCGAGGAGCTGCGAGCGTGCCTTGTTGAGGGTCTCCTTGTATTCCCGTCGCGGATTCGAGTCGATGACCACGCCGCCGCCCACCTGGACGTAGGCCTTGCCGTCCTTGAACAGGATGGTGCGGATGACGATGTTCAGGTCCATCTCTCCCGCGAAGCTGAGGTACCCGATGGAGCCGGTGTAGATGCCGCGGGCGTCGGGCTCCAGCTCGGTGATGAGCTCCATGGTGCGGATCTTCGGCACGCCGGTGATGGTGCCACCAGGGAACATGGCCGCCACCACCTCGAGCAGGTCCACCCCCTCGGCCACCTGACCCACCACCTCGGACTCGATGTGGATGACGTGGGCGTACTCGGTGATCTCCATCAGCTTGGAGACCTCGACGGTGCCATGGGTGCAGACGCGCCCGAGGTCGTTGCGCTCCAGGTCCACCAGCATGGCGTGCTCGGCGCGCTCCTTGTCGTTGGTGCGCAGCTCCTGGATGAAGCGGGCGTTCTCCTCCGGAGTGCCCTTGCGACGGGTGCCGGCGATGGGGCGGGTGATGGCCCGGCCGTCCTCGACGCGCACCAGCCGCTCGGGCGAGGCGCTCGCCACCTCGAAGTCGTCGAAACAGAGGAAGCTGGCGAAGTGGACGGGGTTGATGGCCGACAGCAACTCGTACACCTCCAGCGCCGACAGCCGAGGCTCCACCTCCAGCCGCTGGGAGAGGTTGAGCTGGTAGGTGTCTCCGGAACGGATGTACTCCTGCACGCGCTCCACCGTGCGCAGGTAGTCCTCCTGCGAGAAGTTGGAGCGGAAGGGCACGTTCGGCGCCTCGGGCGCGGGCGGCACGGGCGCGGGGGAGGGGCCGGCCGAGGCCACCTGGCGTACCAGGTGCTCCAACTCGTCGGCGCGTCGGGTGCAGTCGTCGAAGTCGTCGCCCGTGGCCACCACCAGCACGCAGCGCTCCAGGTGATCCACCGCCACGAAGGTGTCCACGAAGTCCAGGGAGATATCAGGGATGGCCAGCTCATCCCGGGGGTGTCGAGGGAGCTGCTCGAAGTAATGGTTGGCCTCGTAGGCGAAGTAGCCCACCGCGCCCCCGCAGAACAGGGGCATGCCCGGCAGGCGCAGGCCCCGCCAGCGCCGCAGCAGCGCTCGCAGCACCTCGAGCGGTTCCTGCTCGAGCGGCTCGCCATTCACCTGGCAGCGCGGGCCCTTGGCTCGGAAGGTGAGGAAGGGGCGCGCGCCGAGGAGGGAGTAGCGTCCCTCGGGGGAGACGCGGGTGCTCTCCAGCAGGAAGCGCTCCCGGTGGGGCAGGGCGCGCAGGATGTCCACGGGCCGTAGGGCACCCAGCTCCAGCCGGCGCACGAGCGGCACCTGGTTGTAGCCCTGCCCCACGAGCGCGCGGAAGCGTTCCCGGTCGAGCTGGACGCTGTCGAGTCCATGGGCGGTGTTGGTGTTCATGGGGGAGGGCGTATCCGGGTGAATGCCGCGCCGGAAATGCGGCGGGTATACTACGCTCCGACGCCGTGAATTCGCTTGGACGAGAGGCGCTGCGCGAGGCGCGGCGCGTCGTGGTGAAGATTGGTACCCGGGCCCTCACCCAGGAGACGGGGCGCTTCGATCGCGCCCACTTCGAGGCGCTGACGGAGGATCTGCTGTGGGCGGCCGAGGGCCGGGAGCTGGTGGTGGTGTCCAGCGGCGCCATCGCCCTGGGCGTCGAGCGCCTGGGGCTCTCCACCCGCCCCCGGGACATCCCCGGCAAGCAGGCGTGCGCGGCGGTGGGTCAGAGCCGCCTCATGCAGGCCTACGAGGAGGCCTTCGGCCGAGCCGACCGGCGAGTGGCCCAGGTGCTCCTCACCCATGGGGACGTGCAGGACCGGCGCCGCTACCTCAACGTCAAGCACACGCTGGAGCGTCTGCTGGAAGCCGGCGTGGTGCCGATCATCAACGAGAACGACACCGTCTCCGTGGACGAGCTGAAGTTCGGCGACAACGACACCCTGGCCGCCCTGGTGGCCGGAGTGGCCGAGGCGGACGCCCTGGTCATCCTCTCCGACGTGGAGGGCCTCTTCACCGCCGATCCTCGGAAGGACGCTGACGCCCGGCTTCTCTCCTTCGTGGATGTCGTCACCCCCGAGCTGCTCGCGGGCGCAGGCGGGGCTGGCTCCTCCGTGGGGACTGGAGGCATGGCCACGAAGCTCCGCGCCGCCGCTCGTGTCACCGAGCTCGGCGTCCGCTGCGTGATTACCTCCGGCTCCGTGCCCGGCCGCCTGCGCTCCGTGCTCTCCGGGGAGTCCGTGGGCACCCTCTTCGAGGCCGCCACCAACCGCCGCAGCGCGCGCACGGCGTGGAT
>QKJM01000865.1 GCA_003249315.1 Archangium sp. | reverse complement strand
GGAGTTGCTCCTCGAAGCGGATGTCCACCACCAGGGGCAGCGCCTTGCCGCCCTCCCGCTCGATCTCCTCGGCGGCCGTGTAGATGGTGCCGGGCAGCTTCGGGTGGGGCTCGGCCGTCTTGGCGGCGATGACGATGTTGGCGCCGTCCCTGGCGGCGCGCTTCGCGATGGCCAGTCCGATGCCGCGGCTCGCGCCGGTGATGAACAGGGTCTTTCCCTTCAGCGTGTTCACGGTGGTTCCTTTCAGTAGACGTTGTACTTCTTGCGAAGCGCCTCGTGCTCCTCGGCGTTCCGCGAGGGGTGGAGCACCTTTTTGGCGTCGTGCAGGTAGTACAGGTACTCGCTCTTCTTGGGGCGGAGCGCCGCCAGCAGTGACTCGACGGTGGGCGCGCCGATGGGCCCCGGAGGCAGGCCGGCCTTCACCCGCGTGTTCCACGGATCCTCCGGATCCCTCAGGCGCTTCAGGAACGCCTTGCGATCATTCCACTCCTCGAGCTCGTACCGGCTGGTGGCGTCGACGCCGAGGGGGAACTTTCGGTCGATGCGCTTCCAGAGGATGCCCGCAACGAGAGGCCGCTGGGCCGGTACCGGCTCCTCGCGCTCCAGCATGGAGGCCATGATGACGAGCTCGTCCAGGGTCCGACCGCTCTTTTCGATCTCCTCCCGGTGCGGCTCGTAGAAGCGGGCGACGAACGTGTCGAGCTGGCGCTGCACGAGCGCGTCCACGTCGAAGCCCTCGACGACGACCCCATAGGTCTCGGGGTAGAGGTAGCCCTCGAGGCCGCGCTTCGGCAGGGGGAAGGGGGCCTTGACGCGAGAGGGATCGGACGTGGCGCGGAGGTAGTCACCGGGTTGGCTCCAGCCCTTCTGGGCGAGGGCCTCGTCGGTGTCGCGCAGGCGCCAGCCTTCGATCATCACGAAGGGGACGTCCTCGGGGAGGGGCGCGGCCTCGAGCGCGGCGCCGATCTCGGGGATGGACATGCTCGCGCGCAGCAGGTGTCGGCCGGCCTTGGGCTGGAGTCCGCCGTGCCAGCGGAGGTGGAAGCGCCAGAAGAGGGCATCGGTGATGAGGCCCTGCTCGACGAGCAGGGGTCCGAGAGAGCGGGCCGTCGCGCCCTTGGGCACCACGAATTCCACCTCGGGGGCATCCGCGGGGCCCTTCGCCGTCTCGCTGCCGTGCTTCAGCCACAGGAAGCCGCCGCCGAGCGCGGCCGAGGCGAGGACGAGGAGGACGCCGAGGATGAGGAGGAGCTTCTTCATGGGGCGCAACCTACCACTTCAAGGAGGAGGAGAGGGGAGGCTCCATCCTCCTCTCACCTTGCCCCAGGGGGCGGGACAGGCGAAGAAGGGGTCGCCCGGCGGCGGTTCGCTCGGGGATGACCGGCACCTGGTGTGCTGGCGCAAGGAGGATTCCTGATGAAGCTCTACCACAGCCGTTTCACCCGTTCCCACCGTCCTCGCTGGGTGCTCGAGGAGCTGGGAGTGCCCTACGAACTGCAGCGGCTCGACCTGCGCCAGGGCGAGCACAAGTCGCCCGAGTACCTGAAGGTCCATCCGCTGGGACAGGTGCCGGCGCTGGAGGATGACGGGCTGGTGCTGATCGAGTCCGGGGCCATCTGCCAGTACCTCGCGGACAAGTACCCTGAGGCGAAGCTGGCGCCGGCGCCGGGCACGCGCGAGCGTGGCGAGTACTTCCAGTGGTGTACGTACACCCTGGCCACGGTGGAGCCGGAGCTGGCCACCGCCTTCTATCACCTCCGCTTGCTACCGGAGGCGGAGCGCATGCCGGCCGTGGCGGAGGGCGCGAAGCAGAAGGTGCAGAAGATGCTGCGCGTGGTGGAGGAGAAGGTGGGCGATCGCGAGTACCTGGTGGGCAACCAGTTCACCGTGGCGGACGTGCTGCTGGCGGCGCAGCTCTCCTGGGCGAAGTCCTTCGGGATGGTGGATGACTTCCCCGGGCTGCAGGCCTACATGAAGCGCCACATGGCGCGCCCCGCGGCCCAGCGCGCCCACGCGGACTAGGTACGGAGAGGGGGGCGGCGGGCATATCCGCGCGTGCGGCCACCGCCCCCTGAAGTACGCCTACCGGGATGCGGCCTTGTTGGAGCTCTCCTGGAGCCTGGCGTTGAACCGTTGCACGGCCTGCCGGGAGGCCTCGGTCAGCGCCGCGAGCCCTGCCTTCTCCACCTCCTCGGGGCTCATCAGCGAGCCGACCGCCACGAACGAGTCCGACTCCGTATTGAAGGCGTCGAGCCAGATCCGCTCACCTTTGTTGTCGTAGGCCGAGACATTGACGTTCATCCTCACGACGGCGGAGTCCACGCCGAGGATGTGCAGGCGCGTCTCTACCTCGGGCATCGCATCCAGGAGCAACACGATGTCCGAGCCCACGCACTCGGCGAGGCCCACCAGCTTATCGTGGTGGACGAACACCGGATCCAGCCCTCGTGGCGTCGTGGCGATGGGGAGCGGTGACCTGGGTAGCTGGAAGTAGGCGCGGCAGTCGCGGATGCGCTCCGTGGGGACCAGCTCGAACCCGGAGTCAGCCAGCCCCTCGGAGAGGACGGCGTAGGGCGTGTCGACCTCCTTGATGGGGATGGGCAGCCCCAGGGTTCCCTCTTCGACGGGATTCACGCGGTAGCCGATGATGGCCACCTTGGGCTTCGGATTGAATGCCTCTGGCGTGATGATGGGAAACCGCACGCAGCCCGTGGCCAGTAACAGGGCTGCCACGACGAAGAACCTTCCGATTCGCGAGTGATGCATGCTTCCGCCTTGGTTGGGACGTGATTGCGACAGGGTGAGGGATAGAAGCATGCGGCCCGTCAGTCCAGGAAGCGGCGATCCCAGCGGAGCAGATGCTCGGGGGCCGTCGGGTGACCGAAGCGCGATTTTCGTTGGTAGAGGTAGGGCTTGAGAATCCGGGCGAGCGCGCGGTGCAGGGGAAGCGTCTGGCCCGCTTCCACGTCTCCTACCTCTGGAGAATCACCAAGGGTGATGAGCACGCGGTCTCCGCTCAGCTCCTGGAGGGACAGGCCCGGGAGGGACAGGCGCTCGCGCAGGCCGGATACGCCGCCGAGCTTCCCGAGCACAGGCTGCCCGAGGAAGTTCATCCAGTGGATGCCCTCCACCCGGGTGCCCACGCTCATGGTGGCCTGGCTCCGGGCGAGATGCACTCCCTGGTAACGCGGGCGGATGAGATCGAGGACCTCGACCGATTCCGTATTGGATGCGCAGAGGACGAAGTCCACATAGCCAGAGCTGAAGGGGAGCTCCGCCGCCAGCTCGAGGGCGAGCGCATGCACATGCTCCGGGCCCCGCTCTTCCAGGTAC
>QKJM01000782.1 GCA_003249315.1 Archangium sp. | reverse complement strand
CACGTTGCTGGCCGGGGGGCGGCCCGAGTGGCGTGCAGGTAGCTCGCTCGGCACCACCCAGCCGGGGTCGTGGCTGAACCTCTCGGCCCGCGAGGAGCAGTCCCCGCTGGCCGAGAGCCTCCGCTTCCAGCTTGGCGCCTGGGCGCGAGGTATGGGCCAGTTCGGGGAATCCGCCGGGGGCGAGGCCGCGGTGGACGCGGACCTGGTGTACCTCCAGGGCGAGTTCCTCAAGGGCCAGCTCAAGGTGACGCTGGGCCGGCAGGTGGTGACGGGAGGCGCCGCGCGCTTCCTCCACCTGGACGGGTTGCTCGTGGAGGGCCGGCTGGCCAACGGCGTGGGGGTCTCCGTCTATGGCGGACTCCAGACCCTCCCGCGCTTCACCTCCGGCAAGGGAGACGCCGCCACTGGCGCGCGCCTCTTCTGGCGGCCCACCTTCGAGTCAGAGGTGGGGGCCTCCATCATCCAGGTGTTGGACAAGGGCCTCATCGCGCGCCAGGAGGCGGGCGTGGATGGACGCTGGGCCCTCTCCTCCCACCTGGTGCTGAATGCTTCCGCCCTCTTCAGTCTGGTGGAGAGCCGGCTGGCGGAGGGCGAGCTGGCCGCGCAGTGGCAGGCGCTGCCTTCCCTGCTGGTGAGGGGGGACGTGCGCCGTACCGCGCCGGATCTCTATATTCCACGCAGCTCCATCTTCTCCGTCTTCTCCGAGGAGGAGCGCGATCAGGCGGGAGCCAGCGCCGCCTGGCGGCCGGAGCGGTCGGCGTGGGGGCTGTATGGTGAGTACCACGTGGTGCGCACCGCCGAGGGAGTGGGGCATGACGCGGGGGCCCGCGCCACGCTGCGGCTGGCCCGTCGCTCCAGCCTGGGAGCCCAGACGCGGTTGTTGAGCCTGGCCACCAACGGCTACGTGCAAGGAAGGGTGTGGGCTCAGCACGCCCTCACCTCCGCCGTCGCGCTCAATGCCGAGCTCGAGGGCACTCTGCTGGAGGCCCCTGTCAACGGGGGGCGTCACTCGCTGACGGCCAGTGCCTCGGCCACCTGGGGCTTCGCGCCCGGCTGGCGTGCGATGCTCAGCGCCGTGGCGGGTACCAATCCCTTCTTCGTCTCCCGCTACGAGCTGCTCGCCCGACTCTCCTACGACTTCTCGTTCTCCGCCGGAAACACTCCATGAAGTCCCTTCTCCGGGCCCGTTGGCCTCTGCTGCTCGGCACCCTGCTGGTCGCCGCCTGCACCACCTTGATGACGCGGCTGGGCGCGCCGCGGGATGAAATCCGTTTCTCCCATGCCCGCCACATCGAGGGTGGTGCGGAGTGCATCTCCTGTCACGAGGAGGTGTACGACTCCACTGCTCTGGGGCAGCCCGTGCTGCCCGCGGAGAAGAAGTGCATGGAGTGCCACAAGGAGAAGAAGGCCGCCAACGAGTGCGGCTTCTGCCACACCGTGCCGGAGGCGCCGCGGACGTATGCCCAGCGCGAGACCGGGCTGAAGATGGACCATTCCGCGCACATCGAGCGCGTGGAGGAGGACTGCGGGGTGTGCCACGCGAGCGTGGCCCGCACGGGCCTCCTGGAGCGCTCGAGCGTCAGCATGGACACGTGCCTGGGGTGCCACGAGCACAAGGCCCAGTTCTCCGAGGCCCGCTGCGACACGTGCCACGAGGATCTGCGGCGCTATGCCTTGCGCCCCACGAGCGCCTTCTCGCACGAGGGCAACTTCCTGCAGGCACACGGGCGGGCGGCGCGCTCGGCCACCTCCTCCTGCGCTACCTGCCATGATCAGAACTTCTGCACGGACTGCCACGCCTCCACCGTGGGCACCCGCGTGGAGCTCCGGCAGCCGGAGCGCATGGACCGGTGGTTCATCCACGGCGGGGACTTCCTCGCACGCCACTCGCTGGAGGCGCGCGCGAACGCCACGTCGTGTCAGCAGTGCCATGGGGCCTCCTCGTGCAGCTCCTGTCACCGGGAGCAGGGCCTCACGCCGGGCCTCTCCTCGGCAGGGGGCGCGCACGCGACGAGCTCGTTGGATCCGCACCCGCCAGGCTTCAACGAGCCGGGCTCGGCGCAGTTCCACGGACCGGCGGCCCGGCGTGACATCGCGAGCTGCGCGGCCTGCCACGATCAGGGGGCACAGTCCAACTGCGTGGAGTGCCACCGCGTGGGTGGCATTGGTGGCGACCCGCACCCGCCCGGCTGGTCGCTCCGCCATGGCCGCGACGAAATCAACCGAAATGGCATGTGTCTGGCTTGCCACCCCTGAGCGGGCGCTCCCAGAGAGGATGAGATGATCATGGGACGCAGAGCAGGGGAGTGGAGAGCCACGGTGCTGTGCGCCGTGCTGTGCTGGGTGGGTTGCTCCGAGCCCCGCCCCGAGCAGCTTGGAGAGGCAACGTGCCCCACGTACGAGGGGCAGGTGAAGGAGTTGCTGGAGGCGCGCTGCGCGCAGTGCCACGGCGAGGCGCAGGCCGCTGGAGGCTACCGGGTGGACGGCTACCTCGGGGCGGTGGCGCGGCGTGAGGATGGTACGCCTCGGGTGGCGGCCGGTCAGGACGCCTCTCGGGTGCTGGTGGCGGCGCGCGGCGAGCTGGAGGGCCACGAGGCCGTTCCCGAGAGCGAGCTGGCGGTGCTGAAGGACTGGGTGGTGCGCTGCGAGCTGCCTCCCCGTCGCTATTCCTTCCACGTCAACGGGTGGATGGATCCGGGCAACGCCGAGGACTTCCACGGACGAGTGCTTCGCGCGGACGCCTACCGGACGGAGGGCTGCCAGCAGTGCCATGGGGAGCACCTCGAGGGCGGCACCTCGGGGGTGAGCTGCCAGACGTGCCACTCCGAGGGGCTGAATACCTGCTCGAGCTGCCACGGGGACATGGTGAGCGCGGCGCCGCCGAAGGACGTGGAGGGACTCACCTCCACCACGCTGGTGTCGGTGGGCGCCCACCGCACGCACCTGGAGGACGGTCCGCGCCACAAGGCTTATGCGTGCGAGACGTGCCACCGGGTGCCGATCGCGCCGGAGGACATCGGGCACTACCGGTTGGAGGATGGCTCGGCGGACATGTCTCCGGCCGAGGTGTTCCTGGCGGAGGGTCCCCTGGGCGCGGCGAGCTGGAGGGCCTCTTCGGCTACCTGCTCCAACAGCGCGTGCCACGCGCCCGCCGTGGACGCGCGTGCCACGCGTCAGGAGCCGCGGTGGAACGTGGTGGGGCAGGGCGAGGCGGCGTGCGGCACCTGCCACGGGTTGCCGCCCTCCAGCCATGCGGAGGATGAGCGCTGCGAGACGTGCCACCGCCCGGCGTACGACGGGGAGGGCCACCTGCGGCCCGAGGCGCACGCCAACGGCCAGGTGGAGCTGGCGGCGGCGGCCGGCTCGTGTACGGGCTGTCATGGCGACGCCACGAGCGCGGCGCCTCCCCAGGACTTGTCCGGCAGGAGCGATGAGGGACTGAGGACGGTGGGGGCGCACCGGGCGCACCTGGAGGCGCGTCACCGGCTGAGCGCGCCCGTGGCCTGCACCGAGTGTCACAAGGTGCCGGCGACGCTGGCGGATCCGGGCCACATCGACGAGGGCGGGCCGGCGGAGCTCTTCCCCTCCGTTGCGGGCGTGGGAACGCTGGCGCGTGCCAATGGCACGGTGGCCTCATACGACGCGGCCGAGGGCACGTGTACGACGTATTGTCACGGGGCCGGGGCGCTGCTGTCGATGGACACGGCGCCCGGGCGGGTGTCCCGGCCTTCGTGGACGGGAGGCACTCCCGAGGCGGCGTGTGGCACGTGCCACGGTGTTCCTCCTCGGCTGCCGGGGAGCCCCAGCCACAACGGCGTCTCGGTGCTGAGTCAGTGCGTGCAGTGCCACCCGCAGACGGTGTTGCCCGGCGGTGGCATCCGCGTGGAGAAGGACGCGAGCGGGAAGCTCACGTCCACCCATATCGACGGCATCATCCAGTATCAGCCCCCTCAGTGAGGGGGCTGGAGGAGCCGGGAGGGGGCGCTCAGGGGTAGAGGACCTGGAGCGCCTCGGGATCCTCCTCGTCGGTGGCGACCACCTCGTGGCAGGAGCCGCACTTCTTGGCGATCTTCCCGCCATCCGAGGTGACGTGCTCGTTGTCGTGGCAGCGGAAGCAACCCTCGTGGTTCCGGAAGTCCGGGTAGGTGCCCCAGTCGATCTTCATGTCGGGGAAGACGTTGCGGGCGTAGATGCGGCCCAGTTGGCTCCCGGCGGCCTTGATCGACTCGGCCTGCTCGGAGGCCACCTCGGGGTACTCCTTGGCGTAGAAGTCCTCGAGGCCCTGGGCGAGCTGCTGGCGGGCCTGCTCGTGGGAGGAGTAGGGGCTCTGGAGCAGGAGCAAGGACTCGCGCTTCACCCACGGCAGCTCGGGGGAGATGAGCTCGCGCGCGAGTGCGGCATCCAGCTCCTCCTCGGCGGAGCGGAAGGCATGGGCGGGGCGGCTGTGGCAGTCCGTGCAGTCCATGGTGCGCCAGGCCGCGTCGGGGCCTGGCGCGGGCGCGCCGGGGCTCTGGAAGCTCTTCACCGTTCCATCCTCCTGCGTCAGCTCGACGGTGTGGATGGTGCGTCGCTTCTCATCCCCCAGGTAGCGGATGCTCCGCTCGGGATTCAGGTGGGAGTGAACGCCCTTCCACTTGCCGTCCTGGAGGCCGCCCACCTTGGACAGCATGACGGTGCTGCGGCGGGTGTTGGCCTCGGCGTCCGCGGCGAAGTGCGTGAGCACGTGGAGCTTGTCCGGCACGAAGCGGTCGGGCGAGTGGCAGGAGCCACAGGTCTCGTTCGCCGGGCGCAGGTTCTTCACGGGGGTGTGGATGGGGCGGGCGTAGTTGCCCCACATGACGGCGAAGAGCTGGGAGACGCCGTTGAGCTTGGCCTTGACGAAGTGGTCCGCTCCGGAGCCGACGTGACACTCGACGCACTCCACCCTGGCGTGAGGCGAGTCGAGGTAGGCGGTGTGCTCGGGGTTCATGGGCGTGTGGCAGGTGGCGCCGCAGAACTCGGAGGTGTGCATGACCTGGACGCCCTTGTAGGTGCCCACGGAGAGGATGGCGACGTTGATCGCCGTGACGGAGGTGAGGCCGAGCGCGATGTTGCGCAGCACGGGGCGGTTGAAGTCGAGCACGGGGTACTCGGACAGCTCCTGCCCCGCGGCGGTGGCCCGCTGGTGGCGCTTGTGGGCACGCCACTGGCCCAGGGGGATGAGCACGAGGCCCAGCACCAGCACCGCGGGAAGAATCAGGAAGGTGATGATCCCCAGGTACGAGCTACTCGAGAAGCCCGCGAGCTGGATGCCGACGAGCACCAGGAAGAGGGTGGCGCTGACGGTGGCGAGCACCGTGCCGACGAAGCTGAGGGGGTGCCGGAGGAATGCATGAAGGAAGCGTAGGGGATGACGGAAGAATGCGTGTGGTCGTGAGTCCATGACCATTTCTCACTGGTGAAGGATCCACCGCATTCTGGCCTACTCCCGGGAGAAAAGCTTCATCATCCCCGGCACCGCCCCCATCGAGGCGTTGCGATCAGCGCGACCAGACCGAGGTCAAGCGCGCCGAGCCGAGGGCGTGGGCTCGAGTCATGAAGCCGATCAGCGCCGGGGTGGCGTTCTCGGGAACCGGCAGCTTCTCCACGTCCAGCGCGGTGACGGTGAAGACGTAGCGGTGTACCTCGCCAGGCGGCGGGCAGGCGCCTCCGAAGCCCAGCGCGCCAAAGTCGGTGCTCGCCTGTCTGGCTCCGGCTGGCAGGTGCGCTCCATCGGCGGCGCCCGCGCCACGCTTCAGCGTCGAGCTCTTGGCGGGGATGTCATAGACGACCCAGTGCCACCAGCCGGAGCCAGTGGGAGCGTCGGGATCGTAGGCCGTCACGACGAAGCTCTTGGCCGCCTTGGGGGCGCCGGTCCACTGCAGGTGCGGGGAGATGTTCCCACCGTCGCAGCCGAAGCCCTTGAACACCTGCGCCTGGGTCAGTCGATGACCCTCTTTCATGTCGGTGCTGGTCAGCGTGAAGCCGTCGGCCCGCGCGAGGCTCGCGCTGGCGAGGCCGCAGAAGAGGGTGAGGGAGAAGATCGTCTTGTGCATGGTACCTCCGTCCATGGGGTTGAAGAACTGGACGGAGGCTTATCAGGCGGCCCGTTTCGGGTCTTTCGCTTGCCGCTCAGGTTTCGTGCCGTTCCAATCAGGTCGCGCCGCGTGGCGGATGTCGCGCGGCGCGATGGAGAAGCGCGCCTTGAAGCGGACGGAGAAGCGCGAGGAGGAGTTGTAGCCCACCTCGAAGGCGATATCGGAGATGGAGCGGTCGGTGGTCTGCAACATCTCCAGAGCGCGGCTCAGGCGCAGTTCGGTGAGCAGCTCGGCGAAGCCATGGCCCTGAGCCGACAGCCGCCGTCGCAAGGTGGCTTCGCTGACTCCGAGCTTCGAGGCGAGACGCCGCGCCGTCCAGTCAGCGGCGAGTTCGCCTGCCAGCAGAGCGCGCGTCTGATCGACCATGGTCGGCGGCTCGCGTGGCGGAAAGGCGACGCCTTGCTCCAGCAGCCAGAGCAGGAGCTCCTCCGCCCGGTGGCGGATGATGGTGTCCGGGATGGGCGGATCGTCCGCGGCCAGCGCATCGGTGAGGGCGCTCCACGCCTCCCGTGTGCCGGGAGATGGCGCGAACGCTCTGTGGGAGCCTGCGCCCATCACCCGCTGGCCGGGCTGCATGCGGCGGTAGAAGGCCTCCGTCAGGTTGGGATCGAAGATCAGCGCCTCTCCCGCATAGATTCCCTCATGGGGGCGGTTCTCGATGTCCGCCGAGCGGCCCGGTGCGAGGAGGACGAGGTCTCCTTTGGTGGCGATCTCCGCGCCGTCGTCCAGATGCACGGCCTTGGCTCCCGAGCGGATCAGAATCAGCCCGGGCTGCTCGACCCACAGGGAGCGGAACAAGGCGCGCGTGGTCTGAACGATGTGGGCGTTGGCGACGAGGCCGGTACGGGCAATGCTCGTTCGAGGAGGAAGCGGTCTGGGCATCGGAGGCTCCCGAGGAGATGCTCCCCCCGAGGAGGTGTCAACCTTCGCCACCCTTGCAGCGGCGGAGGACGGGTGGACCTTCAGCCCTTGACCGCGCCCGCGGTGAGTCCGGAGACGATGCGTCGCTGGAAGACGAGCACCAGGACGATGAGGGGCACGGTGACGATGACGGAGGCGGCCATGATGAGGCCCCAGGGGAGCTCGTGCTCGGAGGAGCCGCTCATGAGCGCGATGGCCACTGGCACCGTCCGGGCCTCGTGCGTCATGGTGAAGGTGAGGGCGAAGAGGAACTCGTTCCACGCCGCGATGAAGGCCAGCAGCCCCGTCGTCACCAGTGCCGGCTTGAGCAGGGGGAAGAACACCTGCCAGCAGATGATCCATGGGGAGGCCCCGTCCACCACCGCCGCCTCTTCCAGCTCCTTGGGCAGCTCGCGCATGAACGTCGTCAGCACCCACACCGTGAAGGGCAGGGTGAAGATGAGGTAGGAGAGCGTCAGCGCCGGCAGCGTGTTGTACAGCCCCAGCGCGCGGATGAGCTCGTACATGCCCGAGAGCACCGCTATCTGCGGGAACATGGACACGGCGAGGATCATCAACAGCAGTGGCGTACGGCCTCGGAAGCGGATGCGCGCCATGGCGAACGAGGCCGTCACCGCCAGGAAGAGGGAGACGAGCACCGTGGAGGCCGCCACCGCCACCGAGTTGAGGAGGTTCCTCCCGAAGGGCTGCTCGGTGAAGACGAGCGCGTAGTTCTCCCAGGCCGGCTCCGAGGGCCAGGCCTCCACAGAGAAGAGCGCGCTGCCCTGCTTCAGCGAGGACACCACCGCCCAGTAGAAGGGGAAGAGGGTGTAGAGGGTGATGAGCGCCACCAGCAGCCCGAAGCCGCCTCTGCCCAACCAGCGACGCACCTGCGTCATGCGGCCTCCTCGACGGTCACCCGCCCCAGGGCGAGGTAGACCACGGTGAACAGGGCGATGAGCGCGAACAGCAGCGAGGCCGCCGCGGCGCCCAGCCCCAGGTCCCCGAACTCGAACATCTGCTGCCGGGCATATACCGCCATGGACAGGGACTCCTCGCTGCTGCTGGTGAGGATGTAGAAGAGGTCGAACACCCGCAGCGCGTCCAGCACCCGGAAGATGACGGCCACCAGCAGCGGCCCGCGGATGAGCGGCAGCGTTACCTGGAAGAAGACGCGCACCGGGTGGGCTCCGTCCAGCTTCGCGGCCTCGTAGATGTCCTCCGGCAGCATCTGCAGCGCCGCCAGCAGCAGCAGGGCCATGAAGGGAGTCGTCTTCCACACGTCCACGGCGATGATGGCGGCCATGGACAGCTCGGCGTCCGCCGCCCAGGCGAGGCGCTCCTCGATCACTCCCAGGTGCAGCAGCACCTCGTTGATGACGCCGAACTGGTCGTGGAACATCCACCCCCACATCTTCGCGGACACCACGGTGGGGATGGCCCACGGCACCAGAATGGCCGCCCTCATCACCCCTCGGCCGCGGAAGCGCTGGTGCAGCACGAGGGCGATCATCATGCCCAGCACCGTCTCCAACGCCACGGAGATGCCCGCGAAGCTGAAGGTGTTCCACACCGAGCGCCACCAGATCGGGTCCTCCAGCACCATCGCGAAGTTGTCCAGGCCGACGAACCGGGCGGCCTCCAGCTCGGCGATGTTGGCGTCGGTGAGGGAGAGCCAGAAGGTACGCAGCAGCGGCCAGCCGGCCACCAGGGCCAGCACCGCCAGCGTGGGAAGGAGGAACAGCCACGCCGAGCGCGCGCGCTGCCGCGAGAGGGCCGAGCCCCGGGAGGGTGGCGAAGGGACCGCCTCCCGGAGGTGCTGGCTCTCGGTGGAGGCGGGCTCGCGCCGCGGCGTGGCGCTCCCGGGGACGCTCACCACTTCCCCCGGCGACTCATCCGCTCGAGCTTCTTCCCCAGTTGCTTCAGCTTCGCCTCGGGCTGGCCCGAGCCGGAGAGGGTGGAGTGGACGGCGTTGCGGAACTCGGAGCTCACCCGGCTGTACTTGAGGCCCGTCACCTTCGCCGGCCGCGCCACCGCGTGGGTGAAGCTGTCCAGCAGGCTGGCGTAGAACGGGTTGGCCTTCAGCACCTCCGGGTCCTCGTAGAGGCTCCTGATGGTGGGGTTGAAGGACGCGGCGAGGGCCCGGCGCTTCTGCTCCTCGGGGCTCGTCAGGTACTTCGCCAGATCCGCGGCGAGCTCCGGGTGCTTGGAGTACTTCGACACCGCGAGCTGCCAGCCACCCAGCGTGCCGGTGGACTTGCCGCCCTCGCCCCCCCTGGGCAGCGCCATCACCGCCACCTTGCCCTTCACCGGGCTGTCCTCGGCGTTGGCCAGCGCCCACGCATACGGCCAGTTGCGCATGAACACCGCGTTGCCCGACTGGAAGACGCCGCGCGCCGCCTCCTCGTCGTAGTTGAGCACGCCCTTGGGGGCGATGGTGTCGATCCACGAGGCCGCCGTCCTCACCGCCTCCACCGCCTTCGGGTTGTCCACCGTCACCTTGCCGTCCTCGGCGACGATGGAGCCTCCTCCGAAGGAGTCGATCCACTCCAGCGCGTTGCAGGTGAGGGCCTCGGCCGCCTTGCCCTGGAAGACGAAGCCCACCATCTTGTCATGGCCTGCCTTGCGCTCGGCGTCCTGCACCACCTTCGCCACCTTCGCCAATTCCTGCCACGTGGTGGGCGGCTTCTGCCCGTGCTTCTCCAGCAAATCCTTGCGGTAGTAGAGGAGTCCCGCATCGGTGAACCATGGCAGGGCCACCAGCTTGCCATTGATCGTGTTGTTCTGGATGATGGAAGGGAAATGTCGCGACAGCTCCTCGGCCTTCACGTATGGCTTCAGGTCGATGAAGTGCGAGGCGAGGATGCCCGGCCACACCACGTCGATGCGGTAGATGTCGATGTCCGAGGCGCCCGCCGCGAGCTGTTGCTGGAAGACGGTGAGCTGCTCTCCCGCGTCCTTCGGGCCGGTCACCAGCTTCACCTCGTGGCCCGTCTTCTTCGCCCAGGCCTCCGCGCCCACCCGGCACTGCTCGAAGTCCTGGCCCACGGTGCCGCACGAGATGGAGAGCGTCTCCGCCTCGGCCTGGGGACCCGCCAGCAGCGTCGCGGCGATGGCCAGCCCTACCCATATGTCTCTCACGAACAGCCTCCAGCGGTTTCGGGTTCTCGATTCGACAGAACCTCGGAAGATGCTTGAAGAATCATGAAGGTTTGACCTCAAAATATACCAGCCTGACGCAGAGAAGTTCAACCTGCTTCTCGAGGGTTCAATCCGTGACACTGTGCGGCGTCGCGATGCTTCGTCGCATGTTCCTCGAGGTTCCGACATGGGCGATGCCATCACCCTGTTCCTCTGTGGTGACGTGATGACCGGGCGAGGCATCGACCAGGCCCTGCCCCATTCATGTCTTCCGCACCTGTACGAGCCCTATATCCGCGATGCGCGGGACTACATCACCCTGGCCGAGGAGGTGAACGGCCCCTTTCCGAGACCCCTGGGCTTCGAGGCCATCTGGGGCGATGCGCTGGCCGAGCTGGAGCGGGTGGCGCCGGACGTGCGGGTGATCAACCTGGAGACGAGCATCACCACGCGCGAGGACTGGTGGCCGGAGAAGGGCATCCACTACCGGATGCACCCGGACAACATCCCCTGCCTCTCGGCCGCGCGTATCGACTGCTGCGCGTTGGCGAACAACCACGTGCTCGATTGGGGATATGAGGGCCTGACCGAGACGCTGGCCACCCTCCGGGGGGCGGGCCTCGCCACCGCTGGAGCGGGCGCGGGGCTGGACGAGGCGCGGGCGCCGGCCGTGCTGGAGCTTCCCGGGAAGGGGAGGGTGCTGGTGTTCTCGTTCGGGACGGAGAGCAGCGGGATTCCCCCGGAGTGGGCGGCGGGCCCGGACAAGGCAGGCGTGGACCTGTTGGAGGAACTGTCTCCCGTCATGGCCCGGCGATTTGGCGAGAGGGTGAGGGCCGTCGCGCGTCCGGGGGATGTCGTCGTCGCCTCCATCCACTGGGGAGGCAACTGGGGCTATCGGGTGCCTCACGAGCAGCGGGAGTTCGCCCATGCCCTCATCGATGAGGCAGGAGTGGACGTCGTCCATGGCCACTCCTCCCACCACCCGCGCGGTATCGAAATCCACCGGGAGCGGCCCATCCTCTATGGCTGTGGCGACTTCCTCAATGACTACGAGGGCATCAGCGGGTACGAGCGGTTTCGCGGCGATTTGACCCTGATGTATTTCGTAACGCTGGAGCCCGAGAGCGGTCGATTGCTCTCCTTCCGCATGACGCCCATGCGGGTGCGCCACTTCCGGGAGAATCGTGTCTCCCGCCAGGACGCCGAGTGGCTATGCACGGTGCTTCGCAGGGAGTGCAGCCGCTTTGGCGTTCGAGTGCTCCTGGCGGGGGACGACACCTTCTCCCTTCAGTGGGATTGACGCCGCGATGACATGGCGGGCTGCGTCACTTCTGGTCCCCGAGCCACGAACCCCACCGCACGAGCCGCGTGCCGCCCGCGGGCTCGAGCTTGCCGTCGGTGACCACGCGCTCGGTGCTGCTGGAGAGCGGCTGGAAGCGCGCCTCATAGGGCAGGCCCGCGAGCGCCGGATCCCACGGCTCGGCGGCGTAGGTCTCCGAGTAGACGTGCTGAGTGCCATCCGCGCTCTCGGTGCGCTGCTCGGTGAGTGAGGGCACGTTGCGGCTCTCCGCGGTGAAGGTGCCACGGGTGGCGGACGAATCGGTGGGAGGCCAGTCCCCCGAGGACAGCACCTCCCAGGGCAGGCTCATCAGCATTTCCTCGAGGGGCTCCGGTTGGGCCTGGGAGAAGTCGGAGCAGGGGGCGGCGTTGGTGTCGCTGGGGCCCTCGGTGCGAAGGATGTAGCCGCGCTCGGCGGCGAAGCACATGCGCTGCACTCCTGGCGAGGGGCCTACGTCCACGAGCCGGTCGTAGTACGCGCCCGGGCCCAGAGGCCGCTCCAGCGTGGGCACGGGGGCGCTGGCCTCGGCCGAGCCCTCGCGGAACTCGAGCAGCGTCAGCTTGAAGCCGCCCGGGGTGCGGAAGCCAGCGGTCTCGGTGCTCGCGGCGAGCAGGCCGCGGGTGAGGTAGAGAGGACCCGGCTCGTTGGCATACACGCGCGTGCGCAGGGGGCCGTCCACGGGGCGCTGATCGCTGACGTAGCGCAGGGCCTCCCAGGTGCGGCCCGCGCTGGAGGGACTCTCGGCGGAGGCCTTGCCCGAGTGGGGCACGTCGAGCGGGCGCGTCGTGTCCGCCCGCACGGGGAGGAGGAGATCCTTCTCCAGCCGCGTCTGGGCCAGGGGATTGCCAGCCTCGTCGGTGAAGGCCAGGCGCACCCAGACCCAGGGCTGCTGCACGGCCACCACCTCCAGTGTCAGCCGACCGCCGAGGGTGCGCGCGGTGCCGCCGCGGGGCCCGGGTCCCTGGG